>JBDLSU010000695.1:0-14412 GCA_039799405.1 Pseudomonadota bacterium
AACGCAACTCACAAATAATTTGCCACAGGGCCAGCGCAATCGTAAGATGGTTGGCCCTGAGTGAAAAATTGTTTGGCTGTTTCAGAAGCCATACCGGCAATACCGTAGTAAATAAATCGCCCCTGACAAGCGCAAGCTTGCCGGGGGCTTATTCTTCCAGCGCGCAATTAACCAGCTTGACTGCCAATACCTGCTGCAATACGCCAGGTGCCATCCCCACCAGATAACCGCGCCGCCCGCCATTGATATGGATTTTTTCCAGCGCAAAAATACTCTGTTCTGCATACACCGGCATGGCTTTTTTGCTGCCAAATGGTGAGGTACCGCCCACCATATAGCCGGAATGGCGCTGCGCTACCTCCGGTTTGCAAGGTTCTACCGATTTGCAGCCAATCTGGCGCGCCAGGTTTTTGGTGGAGACCTTGCAATCGCCATGCATCAGCACCATCAACGGTTTGGCGTTTTCATCCTGCATCACCAGGGTTTTTATCACGGCATGCTCATCCACGCCCAGTTCGCGCGCCGAAACGGCGGTGCCACCGTGTTCTTCATAGGTATAAGGGTGTTCGCTAAAGCTGATCCCATGCTTTTTCAGCATCTGGGTAGCCGGGGTTTCGGAGACATGTTTTGCCATGGTAGTTCCTGATTTAGTCAATGCCTGAACAACCACCCGACTTTGTATTGATTCGCTAATTCGGTCAATTTCGTCGGGTTCTTGGTCATGAAGCGGTCATTTGCCTATTATATCGTGCGGGTTTGTTGATTAATCCTGCCTGAAAGTTATCTTCATGTCTTATTCCCTCCCTTTATTGCCCTGCACCCTGGCCTGCGCCATCACTCTTGGCCTGAGTGCCTGTGGTGGTAATGACAACCGCACGCCTGCCAACCAGCTCAAAACCCTGACCAAGCAGCCACCGCTGGTAGCAGCGCACCGTGGTGCTTCCGGTTATTTGCCAGAACAAACCTATGAAGCCTATGTACGTGCGATTGAACTGGGGGCCGATTTTATCGAGCCCGATCTGGTTTCCACCAAAGATGGGGTATTGATTGCCCGGCACGACCCGAACCTGGCGTATAGCACCGACATTGCCAATCACCCGGAATTTGCCAGCCGCAAAAAAACCGCCTCGGTCGATGGCGAAACCCAAACCGGCTGGTTTGCCAGCGATTTTACCCTGGCTGAAATCAAAACCCTGGGTGGTATTTCGACCGATGCCGAGCGGCCACAACAGTTTAACGGCCAATTCAAAATCGTCACACTGCAAGAGATTATTAACCTGGTCAAACAAAAAGCGCTTGATACTGGTCGCGTGGTCGGGATTTACCCGGAAACCAAAAACCCGAGCTACCACCGCGCACTGGGTTTGCCGCTGGAAGACAAATTGATCGCCACCATCAACGCCGCTGGCTGGAACAGCAAAACCGCACCGGTGATTGTGCAATCGTTTGAGCCGGGCAGCCTGAAAGAAATGCGCAGCAAGGGTTTGAATGTGCGCATGGTGCAATTGATTGATGCCGATGATGTCGATCTGAAAACTGGCAAACTGAGCTATGCCGCACCGTATGACAAGCCGTATGACTGGTTCCTGGCAGGTGATACCCGGCTGTTTTCGGCCATGGTGACGACGGCCGGGCTGAATGAAATCAAAACCTATGCCGACGGCATTGGGCCATGGAAGCGCTACATTATCAGCAACAAAGGCAAGCTGGATGCGGCAGGCAAGGTGATGGATGTGAATGGCGATGGCAAAATCAATGATCTTGACACCACCGCCATGCCCGCCAGCAGCCTGATCGACGATGCTCACAAGGCCGGGCTATTTGTGCATGCCTACACCTTCCGCAATGAAAAACGCCGCCTGACCGCTGACTATAACGGTGACCCAAAGCAGGAATATCTGCAATTTTATCGTCTTGGTCTGGACGGCCTGTTTTCTGACTTTGCCGATACTGCGCTGGCGGCACGCAAAGACTATCTGAAAGAAATCGGGCAATAAGCCAGACAATAAACCGGGTTGGCCCGCACTGGTTGGGTGCGGTAAGCCGATTGCACTAATTTAATTTGCCAGGGTGCGACTGGCAGGTTCAAGCAAGTCGCGCCGCTTGAACCTGCCGGGGTGCAACCGGACTTATTTGCTACTACTATTTGCCACTACTCAGGCCGGTTTTTTGCTGATCCGCATCCAGATGCACCTTGGCGGCGGCGGCTTCCCCAAATACCGTTACATCCAGCAGACAATTGGCCAGAATATCCGGGTTGCGGATGGCGCTGCATGCCTGCTTTGCCAGTTCTGGCTGCGCCTGTCTCACTACCGGCACTTTTCCGGTGGTGATGGTCGTGCTGCTGCAAGCCTTGCCCGGGGCGCTTGGCCAGTTGCGGTCAGTGAAGCTGGCGGTGCTGGTGCCGGTCGCATAGTCAAACAGCGAGCTGCTGGAGGTAACGCGCCAGGCATCGGCAAACTTCTGGTTGAGTACGGTATGGCGATCAATCAATGCCACCGGCCGCGCGCCAAACGAGGCACCGCCCGGGTCACGCGGCAACCAGTCGCCCGACACAATGTGGCCCATCACGCCTTCCCGCGCCGGGGTATTTTGCACTTTTACGTCCAGATACCAGTAGCCTTGCGAACTCCAGTAAAGCGGATTGATGGTGACATGGGTACCATCGGCGGCAATAAAATCGAGCGGGCCGCCATTGGTGGAGGCATTGATGATATTGCCATCACCAAAGTTGAAGCCTTTGGTCTGGTCGATGACTTTACCATCCACCCGCACTTGCGGCCGTTCACTGTTGACCAGTTGATAGGTGATGCGACGCTTACCGGCCCGCAATGCCGCAGCGGTATTGAGGCTGACGCAGCTTTGCAAGCCGGTCCATGGATTGGCACCAGGGGTAAAGGTGGTAATCACTGGCGACTGGCGGGTTTGCAATTCAAACCCGGTTTCAGCGTTTTTCAGGGCGGTGAATTCACCAGCGGCCTGGAAGTCGTAATGAATGCCATTGGTGGTGGTAATGTGCGGGTCACCAGCATCGGCCGAGCTGCTGGTGGGCGCGGCATTACACCAGGTCGAGACAAAACTCATTACCGCCGGATCATTCGCCAGACCACCCGGGTTAAACGGTGGCATGGTGTTATTGATCGCACCTTGCAAAACCGTGCTGCAATAACTTGGAATCTGGTTTGACAAATGCGGGAAGCGTCCGGCCGAACCTTTCACATGGCAACCACCACAGGCACTGGGGACGGTAGATGCGGCTTGCGACAAATTATTTTGCGGCCAACTACCCAACACCAGCGGCACATAGCGGTTAGGCGCAAAAGTTGGCAGATTTTGTGGTGCAAAGCCCAGATCACCAAACAGATTGCCGCCACCCAGATTGCTGTTGGGGTGAATAATGTAAGGGTTTTCGCCCGCATGGCAGTCAGTACACATGCCAGCACCGGCGCTGGTCAGGTGCGCGCCACCGGACTGAAAGCGCCCCATCGGGTCGATCCCGAGGTTAGCCACCCCAATAGGAATTTGCGCACTGGCAGAGTAAGAAAAGGTCGAGCCGCTCATCTGGTTATCCCAGAAGCAGGTTTTCGAGGTGATTTTACTCATGCAGATCACACCATCAAAAATAACCGTTGACAAGGTGCCGTTGTTATACCGTGGCAAGGCCATGCACATCCCTTGCGGTGTGCTGTAGGTGCGTAGTTCCGCCGGGGTACCAACGATAAATTGATCACTGGCCGGGATAAACCCTTGCGACTTCCAGCCCGTGAGACCGGCCGGATCCATCACGCCAATAGTGGGCGGGATCGGCACTTGCGCAGCAATACATTCATTGATGTAGGCCGTACCGCCATTGGTGGTAGCCAGCGTGGCGGCACCCGGCACGCTGAAGGTAAGCGCCCCCACCTGTTTGCTGGTGGCCGCGTCGAGTTTGAAGGGATTGCCGGTGCTGGCGCTTTTTTGTCCGGATTTGGCCGGCATTTCCCAGGTCAGGGCATAACTTAAAGCGCGCAGCTTGCTTTGCAGGCGGCTATCGTTTTTAAGTTGGCCCGAATTGATAAACAACCATTCCAGCGCACGCTGTTGCAAGGCCAGACGGGCTTGCCCTCCAGCCTTGCTGCCGAGCAGTTGTTTTTCAAAGGCAAGAAATTCTGCCTGCTTGGCGGCAGGCAAATCGGCATACAACTGGCTGCGATAAAACGCTTGCGCCCTGGTTACAAATTCCTGAGTGATGTCAATTTGCTTGCCCTTGCCATCAAAGAAAGCGCCGTGACCAATGTAAGCAATGGGCTGCGCCTCTGGTGCAGCCGAAAATGCATTGGTACTGCCGATCAGGCAAGTTGCTAGCAATAAGCTTTGTAGTACGCGAAGAGATGTCCTGGATTTCATTATGAGCCTCCACTGGCTTGTTCTTTTGGGATGGCAATTGTGACATCGTGGTCGGTGGTGGTCAATGTGAAAGGAGGTAACAAACCAAGAAATCCGGAAAAAGATGGGGCGGGGGCATGTTTTGCATTTCGGGTGATGGATCGAAGCAACAAAAGCCGTGATTACTTGCTCGTGAGCAGCATGTTTCGGCCGGGTAAAACCGGGGCAAGCAAGCTGCAGCTTGCCGGGATCGCCGGGCATGTTTATTGCCGCACACCAACAGCCTGACGGCCGAGCTCGATCAGGTCTTTTTGCGCGCCCAGATTTTGGCAATATACGGCAAGGGATCGGGAAATTCGCAGGCGGTTGGCCCCGGGTCAAACGCCACCGGGCCAATCCGGGCAACCGCGGCTTCGGTAGCATGGCGCAAGCTAGCGTTATAACCGCCGATGGCAATCAGGGTGTACATCATGCCGCGCCGCGCCCAGTTTTCACTCTGGTGAATGGTGGCTTCAATTTGCGCAATATAATCCAGCACTACCGCATCATCGGGCAGTTTGCCCTGTTTGGCCTGATGCGCCACCATGGTCCAGCCCATGCGGCGGGTCTTTTCTGCTGCCAGCCATTGCTGGCACAAGCTGGCGGCCATGGGGGTCTTGCTGGCGAGCCCGGCCAGCGATTCGCCACTGGACGAATCCTTCAGGCTGGCCGCCCACGCCGTCAGCTCGTCAGTACTCATGGTTTTGGCATCGGCCACCATGCAGGCCAGCAAGCGCGCGTCATGATTGCCGCTCTGCCACAATTGCCCGGCCAGAGTGTGATTGGTCTTGATCCGTTTTTGCAGCTTGGTCAAGTCACCAAACAGCACCCCGAACATCGGTTCTGCAACCCCATGCCGCCGCCAGGTCTTGCGGGTTTGTTCGCTGCCCAGTGCTTCAAGCTGGGCCATCACTTCATCCAGTTCCATATGATTTCTCCGGTTGCGAAAGCGTCGAGCAGAAATTATGCCCCAGACTGTCCAGTGCAGCATGTTTTTTTGCCGTGCCAGCATGCTGACATAGAAAACGCAACATTTTTATCTAATTGGCAAGTAAAAATAGGGCGCGCAGCGATCTTGCCACGGGCGCAATGCTATCATGCAGCTTCGTATGCAACTGCATGCCAACTCAAAGGAGCCCACAGTGAGCAACCCTTATGCCGCATCCAGCGCCAACATGGATGACATTTTCGAACAAACCTACGATCCCCCCATTTTTTCAGTCAGCGGCCGCATTGGGCGGGTGCGTTATATTTCCTTTTCTGTGGTGTTGCATCTTGCCTCATATCTGATTGCCGCAATCCTGTTTAGCATCCTGGCTGCAATGAGTCGGTCAATGAGCGATAGTCCTTCGTTGGTGATCGGTGCAGTCGTCCTCTTGTTTTGGCTTCCGATGATTGCCATTACGGTAATTCTCTCGATACGGCGTTTGAATGACCTGGATCAGTCCGGCTGGTTGAGCCTGTTAAATTTTGTGCCCTTGATCAACCTTCTGTTCTGGCTGTTTTTACTGGTTGCATCCGGCACCAAAGGCAGTAACCGCTTTGGCCCGGAACCGTGCGCCAATAGCACATTGATTATTGTGGTGGCCTGCATTTTCCCGATTGGTATTTTTGGCATCGGCATTCTGGCGGCCATTGCCTTGCCTGCCTATCAGACTTATACCAAAAAGGCCAAATTTACTGAAGTGGTGTTGGCGACCAGCCCCGCTAAAATTGCAGTAGAAATCTGCGCCATGGACAGTGCCCAACAAAACCCGGGCGCGACCCAAATTCGTGGTTGTGGTGCTGGCAGTAATGGCGTACCAGCCGACGTCACCGCAGTACGCGGCAATGTTGCCAGCGTAACAACACAAGACAATGGTGTCATCACCGCCACCGCCATTCAGGGGGCCGGATTAAATGGTGAAACCTATATTCTGGTGCCAGCGATGAACGATGGCAGGGTCACCTGGACGGTACAAGGCACTTGCAAAAACGCGTCACCCAGAATTTGTTAGGTCTGGGCAGAGTCAGGCCAGCCGGGTTGCGGTGCCCGGCGCAGGTGGCCTGGTGCCTGTATTCAACGCTGTGGCAAAGGAATCCATTCCTGCTCGCCCGGCACAGTGCCCATTTGCTGCGCCGCCCAGGCTTGCTTGGCCTGCTCAATGCGCTCCTTGCGCGAGGAAACAAAATTCCACCACATATGGCGATGCCCATCCATTGGCGCGCCGCCTATCACGGTAAGCCGTGCGCCGTGCGGGCAACTGATGGCAACCGGGGCATCGGCTTGCAACAGTGCCAGTACGCCGGGTTCCAGCGCCTGACCATCGACGATGATGATGTGATCGATGCTGTAAATGGCGCGCTCCAGTGGTGAAGCCGGTAATTCCAGCGCGGCATTCGCCTCGGCCTGCACATCCAGATACAGCGTTGGCTGAAAGGTCGGCACTGGCGAAGTCAAACCAAAGGCGCTGCCAATCAGTACCCGCAGCGTCACGCCCGGCAATTGCAGTTGCGGTATCGCGTCCGCTGGCGTATGGCTGAAAGCCGGTTCCACTTCTTCGCTCTCAAGCGGCAAAGCCGCCCATAATTGCAAACCGTGGCTGGTATAGCTGCTGGCGCGCAAATCTTCCGGTACGCGCTCGGAATGCACCACGCCACGCCCGGCCGTCATCCAGTTAACCGCACCCGGTTCAATCCGCTGGGTCACGCCCAAGCTGTCACGATGCATCATGGCACCTTCAAACAAATAGGTGACGGTGGCAAGGCCGATATGCGGATGGGGCCGCACGTCGATATTGCTGCCGGGAGTCACCGCAACCGGGCCAAAGTGATCAAAGAAAATAAACGGCCCCACCGCCTGGCGTTTGCTTGAAGGCAGCGCCCGGCGCACCACAAAACCACCACCCAGATCATGGGTGTGCGGCGAAATCAGATCAAGAATCGGCATACTTGGCTCGCTGCGAAATAACAGAGGAAATGAATGGGATCTGTTGCCGTTGGCGACAGCAGGTTCAGGCGCTGATTGTAGCACTGCAGGGCGGGATACAAAGATGGCAGACTTGATAAACCGGATCACCTTCCGGTTTCCGGTTCTGCCCCCATCGGCGGGAGAAGCCAGGCAGGGGCAGCAGTACTTGAGCTTGCTTGCTGCGAGACTGGATCAGGGACACTGATCCGTCTTGCGCATGGTAGTTGCGGTTTGCGCTATTACATCCCCAACGACTTCAACAACTCCGAATTATCATCTTCCTCCGGCGGCGGTGGCGCGCTTGGTGTTTCTTGCCCGGCTTGTGCCATCAGTGCATCCGGGTCGGGGGTTTCGACGATATCGAAATCGTGCAGCTTGATAAATTCGGTGCGATCAATCGCCAGTTCCAGATAGAAGATATTGTTTTTCTCGGTGAAGAACGAAACCCGGCGCATTTCCGGGCGGTCCAGTGGGGTATCCACACTCAACACCACCTGCTTGGTCAGAACCAGCATCTTGGGTTGGTTCTGGGTGATATTGGTTTGCAATTCGCGCCGCACCTTGCCGGTAAAATCGCCAACAATCTGGTTCATCAGTTCGCCCAGAATATTGGCGACTTCATCCGAGGTAAACGAACCGGCCAGTTCCGACTTGGGCATGCCCATGTGCAGCATATACTTTTCATAAATCTCCATCGCCGTGTCGCCATCAAAATTGAGCACCACCAGCCCGGAAAAGCCCCCGTCAAACAAGACAAAGCAACCGATATCCGGCTTCAGGCCGATTTTGGTAATGCGCTGCACCATGGCGGAGTAGTGAATCTTGCTTTGCACGGCGACATTCAGGACGCGGATAACCGAGTTACACAAACTGGTCAGCAAATCTTCCGTTCCGTAAATGATGCGGTTTTCTTCCGTAATCATAAGCAACTCCTGGGATTCTTATTGTAAGTAGCACGTGAAACAGTATGGCATTAACGGCATCGATTTGGCGCGCCTTGACAGTGCGCCTCCGTTTCTTTCGCCGCGCCCGATTGTAATGCGTCCGATCAGGCAGAACTGCCAGCATACCACGCAACAGCGTTGCCTCACGCACCAGCGCGCGCACACGTTGTATGACGTGCAATGCAGCCTGTTGCAGACCGTGGCGGGCTGATAATTGTTGTTCCGGCGCGTCGTTTATCATCCCGCCTGCCAGCGTTAAGCGCGTCCCGGCTCACTTGCTGATGCTGACAACCCTGCCCACAATATGATCGGCAGGAACAAAGCCCCAGTAGCGACTATCGGCCGCATTATCCCGGTTATCCCCCATCACCCAATAGTGTCCGGCAGGCACCTTGCAACTGAAGCCGGTTTCATCGTATTGGCATTGCGCCCGGAACGGAAAATCGCGCACATGGGCAATCGAGAACGGCTGACTTTTTTGATCCACCTGGGTCAGATAGGCCTGCTGGCCGTTGGACTCACTGAAGTGGGTGGCATAGGTCAACCATTCCGGATTCAATACTTCGCCGATTTTGCGACGCGGCCATGGCGTGCCATTCACAGTCAATTGTTTGTCACGGTACTGGACAGTATCACCGGGTAAAGCGATCAGACGGAACAGGTAGTCGGTGCGGTGATCGACCGGATACTTAAATACAATAATGTCGCCATGCACCAAGGGGGCTGTCAGACTACGTCCACGCAGACCAAAACCAAACGAAGTGTAATGCCCGTAGCCCCACTTTTGCACAACGACCCGGGTGCCGCGTGGAATGGAGGGCGACATTGATTCGGAAGCCGCATTAAATGGTTCATACCCGAAGGCACGAATAATCCATATAAACGAGACAACCAACCCTGCAATAGCCACAAGCCCATACCAGCGACTATACCCCGGGCGCGGCGTTTCGATGTTCCAGCGCGTTGCAAAGCGCCAGGCCAATGCCGCAGTGCCAACTTTAACCACAATCCCCAGCACAACGAGCAAGGCAGGCGGCAGCGAGCCGAGAAAGTAATTGGCCAGGGCCAAGCCCAGGCTCAAAGCAAATATACCCGCAGCCCACTTTGGCTGGCCCACATACAGGAAGCCGACTGGTTCGAGAAAAAAAGTCAGTACCAGTGCCAACCATCGGTTTGGTGGTTTTTTCATGTTGGATTCCCTGCTTGATTGCGGAAAGCGCAAACCCTGCTTACCAGGCCAGCGCAGTGCCGTCGTAATTGAAAAAGCGCCCGTTGTCGCTGGCACGCAAACCAGCCAGCGTTGCGCGGATGCCGCTGACGCTTTCTTCCACCTCAATATCGGCATGTTCTCCGCCCATATCGGTACGCACCCAGCCCGGGTGCAGCGTCACGCACACCGCGCCCAGCGGCCCGATGTGGTGCGCCACATCCACCAGCACCGAATTAAGCGCCGCCTTACTGGCGCGGTACAGCGAACCGCTGGTATTATTGCGCACGGTAACCAACACTTGCCAGCCGTCGGCAACATATTGGCGTGCCAGTTCATGTCCAATTCCGCGGGAAGCGCCGATGATCAAGGCTGCAGGCATGGTAATCCTCTCAAAAAAGCCATTGTAAGCTGAAAAAAGCTCCCCCCGATTGTTTCGTGATGGCACATGGCGATGTAATTTATTCTGAGCTTTCGCATTTTTATAGTTAGCATTAAAATACCCTTCAGCATAACGCCCCTACCTTATGGTTTTGGTAGTGAGACTTTGCATCAGCCCCTGCAAGGGGCTCTATGTGGACAATTGATAAAACAAGGAGAGTTACATGGACTGGTTACTGGAAGCTGCAAAACAGAAAAATGCCGCCGATTGGCTTTGGGAGCTTGACCCTACAGCAACCGGATGGAATAAAGGGAATGCTTTGACCCAGGCGAATTGTGCCTTGCTTGCCTACGCCAACGACACCACTATTAAAAGCAATTTATCCGCACGCCAGTTTTCTCATATCACGTTTTGCACCGGCAAAGTACACCGAGCCGACACCCAAGCTTTTGTAGGCGTTCGCGAAAACGAGATTGTTATTGCTTTTCGCGGAACAGAGCCAACCAATGGCACAGATTTTGCCACCGATTTCAATGCCAGATTAATACCGTTTGAAGAACGATTTCCATTTCCCGGATGGGGAAGTATTCACCAAGGCTGGGGAGATGGCGTAACCGCAGTCTGGCAACAAATAATTGAGGCAGTTAACAACGCCAACTTGCTAAATCCACACCAGAAACCACGTATCTGGCTGACCGGGCACAGCCTGGGTGGTGCTCTGGCCGTGGTCATGGCCGCTGTTTTAGCCAGCGTTTCACAGCATGCCGTTGCAGGGGTGTATACCTATGGGCAACCCAGGGTAGGAGATCCCAGTTTTGTGACGAGCTATCAAAACAAACTGGGCAATATAACCTTTCGGCACGTCAATGACCGCGATATCGTACCACATGTACCACCGCGTGAGTTGAGCATGGCCGAAGCCCTGCCCCTGTCGCCATCATTGGCTGGTCTGGCCGACCTGCTTACCATACTAAAGACTCGCAACGATCAAATTATGCGCTACGAGCATACAGGCCAGTTACATTTGCTATTACCTGAAGGTGGTGTGTCAATCCTGGGCAGGGATGAAATCGAGCGCGAACCGGCGTTCCTTAAACAGCGCCCGAGTGCCGATCTTTTCCTGCTCGAATTGGGTGAATTATTGTTTAGTGCAGGCATCGGCGTGAAAGATCACATGATGGTTAACTTGGTTACCTTGGATGGGTACATTGATCGTATTGCAAGGTTATAAACCTGCTTTGCGGGCACATTGTGACTATTTGCTGCGGCCCCCTTGAAGGTGCACACTGCCCAACACTGTGGCACATTGCCCCCCATGGCGATGATCATGATGTTTGCTTTTTGGCTGCTCAGGTATTGATAGCGCTACAATCAACTCACCCACCAACTCCTGCAAAAACGAGGCCAATATGAAACGCATCTACCTGCTTTCCATTGTCGTTCTCACCTGTGGCTACCTGCATCCGGCCCAGGCGCAACCGTTCTCCCTGCGCAATGACTTTACCGGGCCGGGAAAATGCCTGGATATTGTCAACGACGGTGCCAACAATCAACTGAACCTGAGCAACTGCGGCAAATTTACCGGCCAGTTCTGGCAAAAATCCAATGCCAAAGGCGGCTACATGATTTTGCAAACCGAATTTACCGGCCCCGGCAACTGCCTGGATGTGGTCAACGACGGCCGCAACGACCAACTCACCATGGCCCAATGCGGCAATTTTTCCGGCCAGTTCTGGCGCTTTGATCCGGCGGGCAAACCCGGCTTATTTCGCCTCACCAACGAGTTCACCGGCCGGGGCAAATGCCTGGACGTGGTCAATGATGGCGTCAACAATCGCGTAACGCTGGCGAAATGTGGCAATTTTTCCGGGCAGATGTGGCGTTTTGGCAGGGTGAACTAAAGCGGTGGGAAGGATAAAGCGGAAGGGGATGGTTTGGCCAGGGTGCCAGATGCGGCAGGCAGCAGCAGCCTGCCGTGGTGAGTTTTTTAATACGCCATTTCCTCAAAAACATCGTCCAGCGAGTTGGCGTCCAGAATGCGATCCAGCCAGGTTTCGATCTGGGCCTGGGTAGCGGACTGGAGCCGCACCAACAGCGCTGATGGCAATGCGCCAAAGCGACGCGTCAACTGGCGGGTTAATGCCGTCAGTTCACCAGTTTGCACGCCTTCCTGTTTGGCAATTTCCACCGCCTGAGCCGTCCGCACCCGTTCAATTGAGCTGATGTATTCCATGTCTTGCCCCTTTTTAATTTCAATTCAAGTTCCGGCGGCAGGGCCATCATCCAGTCGATGACCAGAAAAAATTGTCGGATCAGATTTTTATCGCATTGGTGTGCATGCAGCAAGCGCACAAGGTGGCATTTTACCTCACACCTTCAAGCCATATAACGGTGGGTTGCGCGGGTATGCAGGAGTGAGTGCTTAATCCGGCTATTTATGCCTTTTTTAATGCATAATCGACAATTAATTACTTAAACATTGTCATTTCAATTGTCATTACCAGGAAAGTGCTTGACGAAAAGCAGCAAGAACCCGTTGCGCTTGATTCTGCGCTTGCCGCCAATCGAGGTGAGCGGCTGCTTCGACATCCTGACCTTTTCAAGTTGACGGAGATGGCGGGCAAGCAAAAGAAATAATAAGCATCCCTGACCTCATTTGCATCATTTTTCAACCTGCGCCCCCATAACCGCACCGCCTCATGCCATACTCTTGCTTACCATCAACCGGTAAGAGGCGCGCATGGAAAACCCCAACAGCGGCAAACTGTTTATCTCCCACAGCAGCGCAGACGATACCTTTGTCGGCAAGCTGCAGCAACAACTCGCCCCGCACGGGGTAGCTGGCTGGATCGATTCGCGCCAGTTGCGCGGTGGCGATGTGCTTTGGCCGGAAATTGCCGCTGCCATCGAACAGGCCAGCGCCTTCTTGGTGGTGGTCAGCCCCTCGGCCTTGCAATCCGACTGGGTAGGCGAAGAACTGGATCATGCGCTTGCCGTACAAAAAACGCGCCAGGCTGCGGGGCAATCGTACCCGGTCATTCCGCTGTCGCTGGATGACACCAAACTCGGTGTGCTGAAACGATACTTCACAGGCGAACCCATCTATATTCCAGCCCAAAGTACGGCTGGCGGCGTGGAAGCCGCTATCAACCCGATTTTGGTAGCACTTGGGCTGCGGTTGCCCTTTGATTCTGCCTCGCCCTCAACGATGCCCGTGCCCGGCGAAGCGCTGGAAGAATTGATTTTGCATCTGAGCGACTTTGGCATCACCGAGCAAGACGGCAAACGCCGCGCCACGGCCCGCGCCAGCTTGCGCTACCAGGCAGCAGATCAGCACCTGCAAGCAGTTGAAAGCACGCAGAAATGGCGCATGCAAGCACCGCTGGGGCCAATAGAAGCGGATGACTTGCGCTGGTATCTGGAAAAATACGCAGTCTGGCCCAGTAGCGTGTTTGCCACGCGCAAGCTGGCGCTGGAACGCAAGTTGCAACACTGGGGCGGGCTGCTGTATGAGCAAGCTTTTCAGCACCCGCTCAGTACCCAAACAATGCACCCACAAGCAGTAAGCGCCACCCCAGCGCCGCCGCTTGCCACATTCGCCACCACCCAGGTACTGGCCGCGTGGGCGGGCATTGCCCCCAACGCCAACCGGCGTTTTTCCATTTTGATTGATGACACGCCGGAACACGGCACCCCGCCCGAGCGGGTAGCGCAGGCGCAGGAAGCGGCCAGCGCCATGCTGGCCTTGCCGTGGGAATTGCTGCACGACGGCAGCCGCTTTTTGTTTCAGGGCGCGCACGCTACTCGTGTACGGCGGCGTTTGCCGGGCACCCGGGCGCATGGCCCGCTGCAACTGGCGCTGCCGGTGCGGATTTTACTCGTTAGCGCCCGGCCAGAAGATGACGCCTGCGGCTATATCGACCACCGCCTGAGCGCGTTGCCGCTGGTGGAAGCGGCAGAAGCCTTGCCCGGCCAAATCGAACTGCATATTTTGCAAGAACCCACCTTTGCCGCACTGCAAGCCGAACTGACGCGGGCGTTGCAAGCGCGGCAGCCTTACCATGTGCTGCATTTTGACGGGCATGGCGTGTATGACCCGGTACGCGGTTTGGGTGGTTTGTGCTTTGAACAAGCGGGCGATGTTGCTCTGGCATTTAAACGCCGCCATCATCTGGTGTATACCGATCAACTGGGGCCGCTGCTGGATCGGCATCGCATTCCGCTGGTGTTTCTGGAAGCCTGCCAAAGCGCGCAAGCCGGTAACGCTACCGAATCGGTGGCCACCGCCTTGCTGAAAGTTGGCGTGGCCTCGGTGGTGGCGATGAGCCATAGCGTGTTGGTGGAAACCGCGCGCCGTTTTGTGGCACGCTTTTACCAAAGCCTGGTTGATGGTCAGCGCGTCGGCCAAGCGATGCTGGCGGCGCAGCAAAATCTGGCCGCCGATGCGGTGCGCGGTACCTTGTTTGGCGAAGGGGAATTTACCCTGCAAGACTGGTTTGTGCCGGTGCTGTTTCAGGAACAAGCC
>JBDLSU010000696.1:0-3630 GCA_039799405.1 Pseudomonadota bacterium
CCGATCCCGGTGGAAGTGTTGAGCGGACTGACAAACAAGCCCATCGACTGGCGTGCGCCCATGGTCAGCATCAAAATGCCTGCGGCGGCCAGGGTGGTAAATAGAACTTCCGGACGTTTTAGAATCGAAAACATGATTGACCTGTAAGATTGACTTGCAATTGAGCCTGAACTGAAGCGGGAGCCATGGTATCGGCTAAGAAACAAGCGGGAAACAAGCGGGAAGCACCCGGGGCGCGGATAAAGCGACATTGGGCTGATTGTAATGTATCGCGTGGCGATACGCCCTGTTGCCAAACAAGCCGTTTTGTGGATTTGACCGGGCGCATCAGCTCAGGCTATAATAGCGGGTTATTAAAATTTCATACTGCCATGCGTCAAAAATTAATTGTCGGTAACTGGAAAATGAATGGTAGCCTGGCTGCCAATGCTGCTTTGCTGGCTGGGGTGACTTCCGGTTTGGCCGCAGGCGCAAAATCCCGGGTTGCGGTGTGTGTGCCTGCGCCGTATCTGGCGCAATGCCAGCACTTGCTGGAGGCAAGCCCGGTAGCATGGGGTGCGCAGGACGTATCGGCGCAAGCGGAAGGGGCGTTTACCGGTGAGGTTTCGGCTGGCATGTTGCAGGATTTTGCCTGCCGTTACGTCATTGTCGGTCACTCCGAACGCCGCACCTATCACGCCGAAGGCAGTGCCCTGGTGGCGCGCAAGGCGGTGCAGGCACTGGCTGCCGGGCTGGTGCCGATTGTGTGCGTAGGTGAAACTTTGGCCGAGCGCGAAGCAGGGCATACTGAATCTGTGGTAGGAGAGCAACTGGAAGCCTTGTTGGCAGCGCTGGCACCGGATGAATTGTCGAATGTGGTGCTGGCCTATGAGCCGGTCTGGGCAATTGGCACGGGTAAAACCGCCACTCCGGAGATGGCGCAGCAAGTACATGCCATGTTGCGGGCGCAAATGGCGCAATTTAATGCTGAAGCGGCAGCGCAAGTGGCGATTTTATATGGCGGCAGCATGAAGCCCGATAATGCGCAGCAATTATTAGCAATGCCGGACATTGATGGTGGCTTGATTGGTGGTGCGGCGCTCAAGGCGGCGGACTTTTTGGCAATTGTTGCAGCGGCTGATGCATAAAAATTTATGTGGCAGGCAGTGCCTTAAGTGGCATTGTCTGTTTGGCTGGTGGCAGATTTTTTTATTTTTCTTAGCAGACGGGAATCAAGGCAATGAATTCACTTTACTCGATCATTGTAGTACTTCAGGTGGTATCTTCACTGGTGATTATTGGGCTGGTGTTGTTGCAGCATGGTAAGGGTGCGGATATGGGGGCGGCTTTTGGTTCGGGTGCTTCCGGTAGTCTGTTTGGTGCCACCGGCTCTTCCAGTTTTATGTCCAAGGCTACTGCGCTGGCAGCGGCAATTTTCATGACCTGTACTTTGGCGCTGGCCTATATCGCCACCAATCGCCACAGCACTGGCGGCATTATGGACAGTGTGGTGCCAACCAAGGCGGTCAGTGCTTCCGCTTCGGCCAAAGCCAGTGCGGCTGCATCGGCAGCAGCCAGTGTCGCAGCGCCAGCGGCCCCTGCACCCGTACCAGCACCCGCACCTGCGAATCAGGTGCCTAAATAATACTGTGATAATTTTGTGGGTTTCATGCAAAAGTTTTGCATGAATAAAGGCAGTAGATTTGTGTTGCAGCATTAAAACAGGGTAGAATACAGCCCTTATGCCGACGTGGTGAAATTGGTAGACACGCCATCTTGAGGGGGTGGTGGCGAAAGCTGTGCGAGTTCGAGTCTCGCCGTCGGCACCAAATAAAAGCAGTAAAGAAGCAGTCAACAAAGCAGTATAAAGTCGTAAGCACTGTAAAGTTTTATTATGAAGCCAGCAATATCATTCGCTGGCTTTTTTACGGGGAAAAATAGTCATTATTCCGACTATTGATTATTGGCAGAATCAGAATGCGCCAGCAATGCCAAAGGCGGGTTTTGATTCTTGACTTGTTTAACCTACTTGACTCCAATCGTGAACCTCGAAAATTATTTTCCCGTTCTCTTATTCCTTCTGGTCGGCATCGTGGTCGGTGTCTTGCCGCAAGTGTTGGGCCGCCTGGTTGCGCCCCATAAGCCTGATGAAGCCAAAGTCTCGCCGTATGAATGCGGCTTTGAAGCCTTTGAAGATGCGCGCATGAAATTTGACGTGCGCTATTATCTGGTGGCGATTTTATTTATTTTGTTTGATCTGGAAACCGCGTTCTTCTTCCCGTGGGCGGTTGCAATGCGGGATTTGGGTTGGGCCGGGTTTATTACCATGCTGGTGTTCATTCTCGAATTCGCAGTCGGCTTTTGGTATATCTGGAAAAAAGGAGCCCTGGATTGGGAATGAGCCATGTCAATTGAAGGCATTTTAAACGAAGGTTTTATTACCACCACAGCCGACAAGCTGATCAACTGGACCCGTACCGGCTCGTTATGGCCGATGTCTTTCGGTCTGGCTTGCTGCGCGGTAGAAATGATGCACGCTGGTGCCTCGCGTTACGATCTGGATCGCTTTGGCGTGGTGTTTCGTCCCTCGCCACGTCAGTCTGACGTGATGATTGTGGCCGGTACCCTGTGCAACAAGATGGCCCCGGCCCTGCGCAAGGTGTATGACCAGATGTCCGAACCACGCTGGGTGATTTCGATGGGTTCGTGCGCCAACGGCGGCGGTTATTATCACTATTCCTATTCGGTGGTGCGCGGTTGTGATCGCATTGTGCCCGTCGATATTTACGTGCCGGGTTGCCCTCCGACCGCTGAAGCACTGTTGTACGGGATCTTGCAGTTGCAAAACAAGATCAAGCGTACCAACACCATTGCACGCTAAGGGGCAGGATCATGACAACAAAACTGGAAACCCTGCAAGCGGCCTTGCATCACGCCTTGGGTGACATGGTGCAGAGCCTTGAATTGGCTTTGGGTGAATTGAATCTGGTGGTGAAAGCAGCCCATTATCCCCAGGTCATGCGCGCCTTGCATGATACTTCCACACTCGGCTTTGAAGAATTGATTGACCTGTGCGGGGTGGATTATTCCACCTACGGCGAAGGTAGTTACGACGGCCCACGCTTCGCTGCAGTGTCGCAATTACTCTCGATCCAGCACAACTGGCGTTTGCGCGTGCGCGTGTTTGCGCCCGATGACGATATGCCCATGGTGGCGTCAGTGGCTGACATCTGGCCGTCCGCCAACTGGTACGAACGTGAAGCCTTTTACATGTATGGCATATTGTTCGACGGCCACAACGATTTGCGCCGCATCCTGACCGATTATGGCTTCATCGGTCATCCGTTCCGCAAAGATTTCCCGGTCTCGGGCTATGTCGAAATGCGTTACGATGCCGAGCAAAAACGCGTCATCTATCAACCTGTCACCATCGACCCGCGTGAAAATGTGCCGCGTGTGATCCGCGAACAATCTTACGGGGTGAATTAAACATGGCTGAGATCAAAAACTATACCCTCAATTTTGGGCCGCAACATCCGGCCGCGCACGGTGTGTTGCGTCTGGTGCTGGAGCTGGATGGCGAAGTGGTGCAGCGCGCCGATCCGCATATCGGCCTGTTGCATCGCGCCACGGAAAAACTGGCCGAGCAAA
>JBDLSU010000697.1:0-2966 GCA_039799405.1 Pseudomonadota bacterium
GACCAAATTTACGTGCTAAGAAAACAGAAGAATACAGATCGAGAATTTAGGTACGATGCGACCTATGAAAAGAATCCAATTTACGCTGATGTCGTTGAGCACTGCTTCAATTCTGTGCGTGAATTTCTTACTGCAGATTGGGAGGGCGGTATTTCCCACGGCCTAGATCGTGGTTTTTTGTTGTAGTGATAATAAATTATTCCAGTGACCGGGCAAAAAGCCGTCTGCCGCTGAACCCAAATGTTAGGCCTTTAGATATCATGATAGAATAATTCCCGCGATAAACTTTAATTGGAATAACTATGAGCTATTTTAAGTCGTTACTACTAATCGCGGTATGCTTATTTTGTGTTTATGGTAAGACAGGATAATGAGCAGCCACTTTATAAAATACACTCAGTTAGTTCTGACTCTCCAGAAGATTTATTTGATAGTTTATTTGTATTCCACAACCCTAATGCAAAAAATAAACTGCCCTATGACTTATTTGAAAATACATCGATAATACAAGTAACTAAAGATGAAAACGGACTTTGGTTTGAAGGTGAAAATCTCCCTGTAATCTCTCGCCTTAATTTATTAAAAATGATTTACCCCAATGAGTTAAGAAATAATTTAATGCTTGAGGTGTTTCAAAATTTTAACAAGGAGTGGCTGTCTAATGGAAATGTATAACACAGCATTTGAGCAGGACTGCCGCGAAACAGCTTGCGGCAGCGGTGTTTATCAAGCTACTTACTGTTGAGCCACATATTTCAACATGACTTGCACTGTGACGCTCACAATTCCCGGCCTCTGCTTGGTGGCTGCCGACACGCGATTGAACTTTCGATGCAAGCAGGGCGAAGTAACTAAAGTTGACGGCCCTTTCTTGACTAAACTGATATTGGAATCGGGAGCAGAGTTTGAAGTCCCGACTCAAAGCCGGAAAATCCGCCGCATAGGGAGCGCTTGGTTTGCAAGTTGCGGTAACTTCTTAGCAGGCTAGATCGCGTTTAATTGCATATCTAGCATTTCTGGCGGTGGCGAAGAAGGATTGTTATTATTTTGGGAGCGGGAGCGGTGTAATATCCGAACTCTCGTTGTGCGCGAAACTGGATTTTCGCTCCAAGAAATCGATCAAACGGTTTTAGTAGCTGCGGCACCGAACGAAACGGCTGGTATCACCTTACTTCGCATCGCTCCCGAAGGTGCTCCAACTAGCAAACCAGGACAATTTTTAATTACATGGCCCCCCGGTGTGCCGCAAGCCATTATTGACGAAATCAATTTTGTTTTTCGGCGTGCGCTTGATGTTGCATTGGCGCAGTTGAGTCTTGCTCTCACCCTCAGGGCAGTTCTTGAAGTTATTGCGGTGGCCGCGCAGTCTTCGATCACTGTAGGTCCGTTTGTTCAGTTTGGATTTGCAATTGAAGTAAACGGTCGTACGCGTTATTCATACGGCGAAGGAAGCAATCCATATCTGGCTGGATTGGAATTAAGTCAGTTAGAGAACATCGTTATAGACAACTTGACAGTAATCCCAACTCGCGAAGGGTTTTAATTGTCTGTAGCCACTGGGATTGGATACACGGCGCAGCACATTGCTTCCCCAGCGGTGACAAGGATGGGGTTTGCAACACACAGCAACACGCTTCTGGCTGGCAATCATTGCGATCCAATCAATTAAGCCAATACCTCAAATCTTCCCGCAGTTCATCAAACGAAACACATGAAATGGTATTGGAATCGACCAGCACCCGATCCAGTCGCCAGCGCAGCCGGGCTTGTTCCCGTGCTGCCAGATTCATATCCTTGCCAGTGATGATCAAGCCATGGAATTTGGCGTGGCGGTTGGCAAACATATGCTCAAAATTGGCGGTGCTGCGCATGTCTTCCAGTTTCCACAGCCAGTCCAGCACTTGGGAAAATGCATGCTCAAAGCGGGGTGCCCATTCTGGCGTGTTTTTTCCCTTGCGTGGTTTGAAAATGCTCTCTGGATGGGCGTTTTCAAATTCAACCAGCAGGTAGTTATGTGAGCGGGAATTGCCGACTACCAGATCGGCCACGAAATCGCCAAAGATCGGAAATTCAAAGGCCAGCAAGTCGGCATCGGTCATTTTGTTGGCGTATCTTGACAGAAACAGTGAAAGGTTGGGGTGCCGCCTGAAGAAAGGAGCGATGTCATTGGCCTCATCCAGTTTGGGATGGGACGCCAGCCAATCGCTTAATTCAGAAAATTCCTGGCGACAATTTTCTGAATCGAAAGCATGGTTTTCAAATGTCTTCACGCGGCAAGGGCCATTTTCAGAGGATTCAGCCTGCTATGCCGATTGAAAATATCTTCCACCAGCCATTCCTGATCCTGAATTGACAAAACGATGCCCAGTTCTGACGAGCTGAAAAAGATATACACTTCACGACCGGCACGGGTACGATGAATATGCAGTTTGTTGTCGCGCAATAATTCGCTGACTGGAGTGTGCTGCAAGACGGTGAAGGCAGACATCAGTTTTTTGCGCTCGGGCGGGTCGGAAAAGCGTAATTGGGTTTCCACCCTGCTTGCCAGATTCATTTTCATCATGATCGATGTGTCCTTGCGATTTTGCTTGTGCAGTGGCCTGCATATTGCATTCAATTAGTGGCGTGTGATTTCTGGCGATTTTAACCCAATTTGTGCGGGGGTGCCAAGCACCGGGCCAGGTCAGGAAAACACTGCGATTAGCCAGACCGCCCAAAAGCTGGACTTTTTGGCACCCGGGAATATGTCCCCGTTTTCGCGCAAGAGTTCGCGTTATCACCCGTGCGCTTGCTCACGCATCACGCCCAATCCGAGCGAGATTTGTGCCTGCCGCTTGAATCAGCGCAAATTCTCCGACCCGATTCTACTTACTGCGCATCTGCAATCGCTCTTCGGAATCGATAAAATCGGCCAAATAATCAATATCCGCCCCGGTGACGCCCAGCCCGGCAAAAATCGCCTTCCA
>JBDLSU010000698.1:0-2630 GCA_039799405.1 Pseudomonadota bacterium
TGGTGGAAGTCGCAGAAAGTGGTGATGAGGCGCTGGAAATCCAGGAAGAACTGCATCAGCAAGGGCACGAACTGTGTGTGATTATTTCTGACTTCATCATGCCCGGCATGCATGGTGATGAGCTGCTGGTGCGCATGCATCGCCTGAGTCCGAACACCATCAAAATTTTGCTGACCGGACAAAGTGAAATGACCGGGGTCAAACGTGCCATCAACGATGCCAATCTGTACCGTTTTCTGGAAAAACCCTTTGATAACGACGACATCGTGCTCACGGTGCGCACCGCAATCCGGGCCTATACCCAACAATGCACGCTGGAGCGGCAAAATCAGGAATTGCGCCAGATCAATGCCACGCTGGAGCAACTGGTGGAAGCCCGCACCGCTGAATTGAAAGAAAAAAATCTGCTGCTTGAGCGTTTATCCGTCACCGATAAATTGACCGGCTTGTATAACCGCATGAAGCTCGACCAGATACTGGAGCAACAAATCACCCACAGCCAGCGCTATGGCAGCCATTTTGCGCTGATCTTGCTCGATATCGATAAATTCAAACTGGTCAATGATCAACACGGGCATCAGGTCGGCGACCGGGTGTTATGTGCGATTGCCGAAATTTTGAACCAGTGCTCGCGCGCCAGTGATGTGGTCGGGCGCTGGGGCGGGGAAGAATTCTTGCTGATTGCGGCTGAAACCGAAGTCAATGGCGCTCTGGTTTTGGCGGAAAAACTGCGTCGTACCGTAGGCGAGCATGATTTTCCGGTGGTCGGCCACAAAACCGCCAGCTTTGGCGTCACCGCCTACCGGGCTGGCGATAGCATCGAGTCGATCATGGCACGCGCCGATAGTGCTTTGTACCGGGCCAAAGAGAATGGGCGTGACCGGGTGGAATCAGTGCTGGCGGTTTAATAATTGCTTTTTTCGCTTGATTTTTTTATTTTGCGGCTTTATTGGAAATCATGTGAGTCATATACCTGGCGTTTCAGGTAACATCATCCACCAACCGAATTTCTACATGTTTGCCAATAGCAGTGGCAGCTTTGACCAAGCTGTCGAACTGAATCCGTAAATTGTCAGGATCCAGCAAGCGGTCAACCTGAGTGCGGCTGGTTTCCATTTTTGCCGCCATGGCAACTTTGGTGATGTTCTGTTCCTGCATGCCTTCACGTAATTGTTCGGCAATCGCTCGTTTCAAAGCCTTTGCCGTGACTTCGTCAAACATGCCTTGTTGTTTGAGAAAATCATCAAAATTCGATCCGCTACGGGGATTAATCTTTGTCATGGTATTGTTTCCAATCCTTAAATCTGACTTCCGCCAAATCAATATCGCTTTTGTCGGTGGTCTGGGTTTTTTTGACGAAACCATGCAGCAACACCATGATGTTTCCTTCAACTGCAAACAGGACGCGTGCAATTCGGGTCTTCAGCGTCGTTCTCACTTCCCAGATGGCTCCGCGCAAATGATCGACATGCGGCTTGCCGATGGGCCATTTAAACTGCACATAGGAAATTTCTTCACCTATTTGTCGCCGATCTTCTTTCGTGATGGATAAAAGCCAATCCTTGACAGGCTCGCCACCCATTT
The DNA here is from genome assembly GCA_039799405.1 of Pseudomonadota bacterium. GTDB lineage: Bacteria > Pseudomonadota > Gammaproteobacteria > Burkholderiales > Burkholderiaceae_D > CAMBDR01. The sequence goes on from JBDLSU010000698.1 coordinate 1,585, forward strand.
CTGTTTTATAAAAAATGGCATTGAGTTTGGGGATTGACTTTTGTTTGTCCATTTTAGTGAATGTACCTTATGCGGTGCATTTGAGCAAGCGTTTGATGATCTGAGAAACGGCGCTTCCCTGATGCGGGGATGTAACCCGCATCAAAGTGCAATCAGCGCCGTCAGCAGACAAGAAAGATGAATTACAGCCGTTCAAAAATCACCGCAATCCCTTGGCCTCCACCAATACACATCGTCACCAGTGCATATTTGCCACCTGTGCGGTGCAATTCATAAATCGCCTTGGTGGCAATAAATGCGCCGGAGCAGCCCACCGGATGGCCCAGTGCAATCGCACCGCCATTCGGATTGGTTTTGGCTGGATCCAGACCCAGGCCCTTGTTGACGGCAATCGCTTGCGCGGCGAAGGCTTCGTTGGCTTCGATGACATCGATTTGATCCAGGCTCAAACCGGCTTTTTTCAGTGCCAGCTTGGACGCGGGAATCGGGCCTTCACCCATGATCTCGTTCGGTACACCGGAAATGGCATAGGACACCATGCGCGCCATCGGCTTGTGCCCGGCTTTGGCAGCGACATCGGCAGCGGCCAGGACGAAGAAGGCGGCACCGTCATTCAGGCCGGATGCATTGCCAGCGGTAACGCTACCGTCAGGCTTGAAGGCCGGTTTCATCTTGGCCAGTGCTTCCAGCGTGGTATTCGGTTTAACGTGTTCATCGGTATCAAACACGACCTCGCCCTTGCGGGTTTGCTGCACGATCGGGACGATTTGCGATTTGAAGCGGCCTTCGCTAATCGCCAGCGCGGCGCGGCGTTGCGATTCCAGTGCGAAGGCGTCTTGTTCTTCGCGTGAGATATCCCATTTTTTTGCCAGATTTTCAGCGGTAATGCCCATGTGGCCGACGCCAAACGGATCGGTCAAAATCGCTACCATCATGTCCACTGCCTTGACGTCGCCCATGCGCGCACCCGAGCGCAAGGCGGGCATCATATAGCTGGCGCGCGACATCACTTCCACGCCGCCGCCAATGCCATAGTCAAAATCACC
>JBDLSU010000699.1:0-2619 GCA_039799405.1 Pseudomonadota bacterium
CGGTACGCACCTTCAATTCCGGCACCTGCACCATGGAAATTGCGCTGCGCATCGCCGGTATTGGTCCGGGTGATGAAGTCATCACCACGCCGATTTCCTGGGTTGCCACCGCCAATGTAATTATTGAAGTCGGGGCCACCCCGGTGTTTGCCGATATCGACCCACGCACCCGCAACCTCGATCTGGCCAAGGTAGAAGCTGCCATTACGCCGCGTACCAAAGCCATCATCCCGGTGTATTTGTCCGGTTTGCCGGTCGATATGGACAAGCTGTACGCATTGGCACACCGCTACAATTTGCGCGTGGTGGAAGACGCAGCGCAAGCCATCGGTTCCACCTGGAAAGGCCAGCGCATCGGCGCGTTTGGCGATTTTGCCTCGTTTAGCTTCCAGGCCAATAAAAACATCACCACCGGTGAAGGCGGCTGTCTGGTACTGAACAATCTGGAAGAAGCCAAACTGGCCGAGCGTTACCGGCTGCAGGGCGTCACACGCAGCGGCCATGACGGCATAGATGTCGATGTGCTGGGCGGCAAATACAATATGACCGACATCACCGCCGCCATCGGTCTGGGTCAAATGAGCAATATTGAGGCAATTACCCAACACCGGCGCGCACTGGCACAACATTATTTCACCTGTTTTGGCCCGGATTTTGAAGCGCAAAGCGGCACGCAACTGCCACTGCCTGCTTTTGCCAACGACCCGCTCTACCACGACTATGGCAGCAACTGGCATTTGTTCCAGATCATTTTGCCGGACAACCCCAAGCTTACCCGCAGCGAATTCATGGCGAAAATGCTGGAATTGCAAGTTGGAATCGGCTACCATTACGCGCCGATTCATTTGTTCACGCTGTATCGGGCGCGTGGCTTTACTGCGGGCATGTTCCCGGTGGCCGAGCGAATTGGCCGCCTGACCGTGACCTTGCCCATGTTTTATGCCATGACCCTGGCAGACGTGGAACGCACAGTGGCTGCGGTAAAATCGGTTTTGGCCGCAACTAACCCCTGATTTGCATGAAACTTGCATGAAACTTCCACTCTCTGTCGTCATCCCTGTCTATAACGAAGCAGCCGGACTGGCGCATCTGTTTGCACGCCTGTACCCGGCGCTGGATGCGCTCGACATGCCGTATGAAATCATCTTTGTCAACGATGGCAGCCGTGACAATTCGGTCTCGATTCTGGCAGCACAATACCGCCTACGGCCGGATGTAACGCGAGTGGTGCTATTTAACGGCAACTATGGCCAACATATGGCCATTTTGGCCGGGTTTGAACAGACCCGGGGCGATATTGTGGTCACGCTGGATGCGGACTTGCAAAATCCACCGGAAGAAATCGCCAATCTGGTCGCCAAAATCCGCGAAGGATTTGACTATGTCGGCTCGATCCGGCGCAAACGGCGCGATTCGGCCTGGCGCACCATTTCATCCAAACTGATGAACCGCTTGCGCGAGCGCATCACCAAAATCCGCATTACCGACCAGGGCAATATGCTGCGTGCCTATGCGCGCAATGTAATCGACCTGATCAACCAGTGCGCCGAAGTCAATACCTTTGTCCCCGCGCTGGCCTACACTTTTGCCCGCAAACCGACTGAAATTGTGGTGGAACACGAAGAACGCGCAGCGGGCGAATCCAAATATTCGCTGTACAGCCTGATCCGCCTCAATTTTGATCTGGTTACCGGCTTTTCGCTGGTGCCACTGCAAATGTTTTCCATGCTCGGCATGGGTCTGGCGCTGGGCTCTGCGGCGCTGGTGATGATGTTGTTGTACCGCCGCTTTATGCTGGGCGCAGAAGCCGAAGGTGTATTCACGCTGTTTGCCATCAATTTTTTCTTCATGGGTGTCATTTTGTTTGGCATTGGTCTGGTCGGCGAGTACGTCGGCCGGATTTTCCAGCAAGTAAGGGCACGCCCGCGCTATGTGGTGCAAACCATTTTGCAAGCAACCGTTGATCCGTCAACACAGCCTTCGCCACCAGCGCTTGATCCTGCTACCGGCGTCCTGGAAAAACGCACGGTGTCGCGCCTATGAGTACCGGCACCCCCCTGCCCCCGGCATTTGCCACCCAGGCCCCTGCCACGCCAGCACGTGCTGTGGTGTTTGCCTATCACAGCATCGGCGTGCGCGGCTTGCGTGTGCTACTGGCGCGCGGTGTCGAAATTGCGCTGGTGGTAACGCATCAGGACAATCCGCAGGAAACCATCTGGTTTGAATCTGTTGCGGCGCTGTGCCAGCAACACGGCATCCGCACCATCACACCCGCCAGTGGCAAAGACCCGGCCCTGCAGGCCGAAGTGGCGGCGCTGGCCCCTGACTTCATTTTCAGCTTTTACTACCGCCACATGCTCCCCATGAGCCTGCTTGATCTGGCACGCCAGGGTGCTTACAACCTGCATGGCTCGCTGCTGCCCAAATACCGTGGCCGGGTCCCCGTCAACTGGGCGGTCTTGCATGGCGAAACGGAAACCGGCATCACGCTACACCAAATGACGGCCAAAGCTGATGCGGGTGACATTATCGATCAGGTCAGCGTGCCGATCTTGCCCGACGACACCGCCTTTGAAGTGTTTGGCAAACTCACTGTGGCAGGCGAACAATTGCTGTGGC
>JBDLSU010000700.1:0-2614 GCA_039799405.1 Pseudomonadota bacterium
TCTGGTGATAGTTACCCTTTCTAAGGAAGCGCAATTCTGGTTGCGCAAGGCGTCGGAATATATCGATGTCCACGCCGTGCCCGCGTTGTTTGGCGCGCTGGATGGGCTGGAATCCTGGATCGGCCCGCTGGTATTGCCCGGTAACAGCAGTTGCTGGAACTGCCTGCGCTTGCGGCGGCTGGGTACCGCCCATCAGCCTTCGATTGCGCATGAACTGGATAAAGTTGCCATCGACAGCCAGCAAACCAGCCGCGCCCGTAGTTTGCTCAGCCCGATGGCGGTGCTGGCCGGGCAGCAGTTATCGATGGAAGTGCTGAAACTGTTATTACGCTACACCCCCTCTACCCTGGCCGGGCAGGTGCGGGTGAATAATTTGGTAACCGGTGAAAGTGCCGACCATGCCATCATCCCCATGCCCTGGTGCGAGGTGTGCGGCCATCATCATCATCATCATCATCAGCAGCCCGGCGCTCTGCTGGCCGCAGCGGCAAATAGCCCAGGCGCGGCCATGCAAGTGGGGGCCATGAGTGCAGTGGCGGGTTACGAGCCGGGCGGCAGCAATCCGCTGAATTTTGTTAGCTCGGTTGAACAACTGAAAAAACTGCTGGCTGGCTGGATCGATCCGCTCACCGGCATCATCCGCCAACTGAACGGCCATGCACCGCATTTGCCGGAGTTTCCGGTGACGGCATCGGCTGGTATGGCGACTTTTTCAGCCGGCAAGTTTGATGCGCGTGGCATGGGCCAGGTTGGATCCGGCAAAGGGTTGGACGAGGTTTCGGCCCATATCAGCGCGATCGGCGAAGCGATCGAACGCTACTCGGCCGCGCGCTTTCGCATGAGTGACTTCACCTACGCCAGCGTCAGCGAATTGCGCGGCGATTTTGTCGATCCGGACAAACTGGTGCTGTACTCGAAAAAACAATACGCCACCCCACAATTTCCGTTTTCACCCTGGCGCAACCAGCAAAAAATCCACTGGGCTCGCGGCCATTGGCTGGGCTTGCAAAAACCGGTATGGGTACCGGCCCTGGTCAGCTACTTTAATTTCAGCGCGCCGTATCAGGAACAATTCAGTCAGGTTTCGTCCAACGGCCTGGCGGCCGGGCAAAACAATGACGATGCCGCCTTGCGCGCCACCTTTGAACTGATCGAGCGTGACGCCATGATGTTGACCTGGTATGCGCAACTGCCATGCCAGCGCTTGCGGCTGGATAGCCAGTATCACGGCAAGATGCGTTTGATGATCGATAGCCTCACTGCGCAGGGCGTGGAGCTGGAATTGTATTTGCTCGATGTCGGCATCCATGTGCCAACCGTGGTGTGCCTGGGCCTGGGTGATGGCATCCATACCCCGGCGGTATCGGTTGCCCTGGCTACCCATGGCGACATTCAGGTGGCGATGCGCAAGGCCTTGCTGGAGCAGGGCCATGTCATGCCTTATCTGTGCCACCTGATGCGCAGCAACCATAAAATTCCGCAGCAAGTGCATGAAGTGCAAACCCTGGAAGACCATGCCGCCTACTACTTTTCCAAAAGCAAACTGGCCGCGTTTGATTTTATGCGCCAATCTGCAGCCCAGGCTATCGATCCGGCCTTGTGGCCATATCCGGTGGTAAGCGATGTGCAAAGCCTGCGCCAGCGCTTGTTGGCAGCGCAGGTGGATGTGGCGATTGTCGATGTCACCGCACCGGATGTGGCACTCAGTCCGTTCCGGGTAGCGCGCGCGGTCGGTATTCATATGCAACCGATTCATTTTGGCGAACAATTCAAGCGGGTGGATAACCCCAGGCTGCGCAAACTGCTGCGTGGTCGCCCGGTCAACCAACAACCGCATCCGATTGCCTGATTTGCTGGTTCGATGTGATGGTCTGACTTTGCGCCGCCAGATCGGGAAAATTAACAAGGAGAATTTCATGAGAATACTGGTTTGTGGCAGCAACTACGGCGCAACTTACATTCGGGCTCTGGCCGCCGGGCAAGATGGCTTGCGTCTGGCGGGCATATTATCCACCGGCAGCGCCCGCTCGCAAGCCTACGCCAAACAGGCGGGGGTTGCGCACTACACCAGCCTGACGCAAATTGCCCCGGGCAGCATCGACCTGGCCTGCGTGGCGGTACCGGGTGAAACCGGGCAACAACTGGCACTGGCCTTGCTGTCCATGGGCATTCATGTAATGTGTGAGCACCCGGTCGGGCCAGAGCAAATGGCGCATGCGCTGGCGGTGGCGCAAGTGCATGAGCGGGTGTTTCAGGTCAACGCCCATTTTGCCGATCTGGCCGCACCGCAGGCGTTTTTCCAGGGGCTGGCGGTAGCGCGCCAACTGGGGCCGGTGCTGCAATATGATATGTCGCTCAATTTGCGCACCCTGTATTCCGGGCTGGATTTGCTGGGCCGTGCCGCTGGCTCGCTCGACGATATCGACGTGGCACCCGCCTTCAACAGTGGCACGGAGCCAGCGCTGTTTGCCAATGTCCTGCTGAGCGGCCCCCAATTGCGCGCCTCGCTGCTGTGCCAGAACTTTGCCTCCGCGCACGACGACGGCAGCGCCACCTTGCTCAACCACCGCTGCAGCGCCACCTTCGCCCATGGCAATTTGCTGCTGGCAGAAAG
>JBDLSU010000701.1:0-5193 GCA_039799405.1 Pseudomonadota bacterium
AAACAGCAACACGGTCGCCAGTAAAAAGAAGGTTCTGCCTGCCCCGGCTTTGCGCAGTGCCAACACCATGGCCAGGTACAGGCACACACTGCCAACCGCCATGTACAGCAAAGCCAATACATTGATCATGCCGGTGCGTACCATCTCAAACATGCCAGGCGCATACCACAAGGTCAGCACCAACTGAATCGCTACCAGACCCGCCAACACCCGCTTGTATAGCGGATTGGGCATTTCTGGCTTAAATTCGGATTTGGCTGCGGGCGGTTGATAAGGGCTATTCATAGTCGGCTTATTCCAAAAACACCACGGTCGGGTTGACTGTGCCCAAAATCTTGGCCTTGATCTCGGGGTTATACACGCCCGCCTTCAAAATCACCACCGGCGCATCCAGACCGCGCAGCACTTCGGGGGAATTCACCATCAACCTGGTGCCATACAGCCGTTTGCCCTGTTTGTTGGGGTCGTTGTCGAGCAGGCTGACGATGCGGTTTTGGTCCAGGCCGAAGCCGAGCAGGCTTTGCGCAAAGATGTGCGCGCCGAACAGATAAGTCGGTTTGTCGGTCGTGTCCAGGTGCTGGTTCAGTTCGGCAATCAGCTTTTCATGGTAGGCCACGTAGTTCAGGTAGTGCTGGCGATTTTGTTCGTATAAACCGGCGGGTAGCGCTACCGGTTTGGTCTGGCCGGTTTTGATGGTGGAATAAAAAATGCTGTGGTCGGGCAGGAATAATTCTTTCTTTTCGATTTCAAAGCCGTGCTTGGCCAGCATGTATTCAATATACGGCTCGGTCATGAACAGGGTGTGTTCAAAGTTCATGCAATTGGTGTAGCAGCGCTCCAGCCAGACTTGCATATTCGGCAGCGCAAACAGCAGGCGCTGGCCTTGCTGGATGAAGCCGGACAGGTGCGCCATGAATACGTCGGGTTCATAAATGTGTTCCCACAGATGCGAATGGATCACCGTGTCGGGTTGGCCGTCGTAGGCAAATTTTTCATCGAAAAAACCTTTGATATAACGCGCTTCGCAACCCGGCACCGGGGCTGGATTGGGTTCGACGATGGTCCATTCAATTTTGGCGAGTTTTTGATATTCGCGCGCCAGAATGCCGCTGGCACCGCCCACTTCCAGCACTGCTTTGGGCGCGTATTGATGGACGAATTCGGCAAAGGTGCGGTGATGTTTTTCCCATAACGCGCCAACTGCGCCGGCACCATGTTCGGCCGGGTACAGTACTTCCAGCGGCAGCAACTGGCGCAATTGGATCAGGCCCGAGCTTTTGCTGATCCACCAGTCCATGTCGGCGTACAGGTCTTCGCTTTCCGGATGGTGGACACAGCCCATGAAGACCGGGAAGCGTTCAAATCGGTAGAGCGGTTCCAGATCAGTACTGCCGGTAATGGCGCAACGCTCGCGCAAAATAATGTCAGTTGCAGGGTCAAAGCGGGTTTCCATAGTGCTTCCTTGTGCGAATGGTGCGGTCAGTGCGGCTCAGATTTTTTTGGCAAACCAGTCGGGCAATTCGATCGGTTCGTCGGCCATGCGGTCGGCAATTTCTTTTTCTGACCAGTCGTAAATTTCTTGCAAGCCCAACTCCTGCAAGGTGGAAATTTGCTTGCAGTTTTTGGTTTCGTTGTCGGTCTGGGTCATGGCGGCCCACTTTTTGTTTTTGCTGAGTAAAAAGTCCTGATCGAAATACTTTAAATGCGCGACGATAAAACCGGGCAGCTTGGCCGGGATTTCAAACGAGGTATGGTTGCCGGAAGTCCAGGTGGTATGTTCGCTGCAAATGACCGGGCGAATCAAAAATTTGGTGCCAGTGACAAAGTGCTTGCGCTGACTACCAACGCTGCCAGAAAAATCAAAGCGCGCTTCGTTTTTAATGTCGTGTACCACTTCCACCGCTACCGGCGGCATATAGATGCCGGGCGGGGTGTTGGCCAGGGTCTCGACCAGATCGCCTTCGCAGGTGATCAGCTCATCGGTATCGGTCTTGATCACCCAGTCATATTTGAGCAGCAAAAAGCGTTGCAAATAGCCTTGTGCCTGGGCAAAGTGTTCATGGTCTACCGGGGCCACCGGCATGTGGATGATGCTGGTTTTCGGGTTGAGCCGGGCGCAACTACCGTCGGTGCTGGCGTTGTCGAGCACGTACAGGTTTTCGTAGCCAACCAGGCTGGCATAATATTTTTCCCAGTACAGCAGCATGTCGCCTTCGTTATAGGTCTGGGTAAATACCGCAACCCGGCCCGGTTTTTTGGGCAGGCTGATATAGCTGGTATTGATGCGCAGCGGGTCGATGGCGCGCTGGATCACCTGGTTGGTGAAGGTCATGACTTCATGGTACTGGTACTGGCCATCGATCAAAAATCCAACCCGGGTGGCACCGTAGTCTTGCATGGCCAGGGCCAGTATTTTTTCGGGCTGGGTGGTGGGCACAAAGCGGTTGCCGATATCGAGTTCCATGTATTGCACCGGGATCTTGACATAGGTGGGTTCGTTGCGTTTGCTTTTGGCAAAAAACAGCAATTCCCTGGCCTGATAGCATTCGAGCGGCAGCGGGTTGTCGAACTGAATGATGGCGCGGCGATACTCATAATTGATGTCGATAAGGGCCATGATATTTCCTGTGGGTTTAATGATTGCCGCTGTGGCTCATGGTTTGTTGTGCGTGGTACAGCATGTCTTTGCCCAGTGCATACAGCAAATGGCAATACGGTGCATGGTGCAGGGCGGCGATGTTGAGGTAGATCAGTGCGGTCAGTACCAGCACTTTATGGCTGTCGTAACCGTGTTGTTCCAGCCAGGCCAAAAAGAAGCGTTCGCACTCGACCAAAATTTGTTTGCGGTGGAAATCGAAGTCGATGTGCGGGGTAACATTGTGCTCATTGCGCTCAACCCGGTACAAATCCTTGGCGATCAGTTCATGGTTGACGATCAGGCCGTGCATCAGTTTGGCGAAGTCGTAATAGATATCGCCAACGCTGATCGAGCCACCAAAATCCTGCCGCCAATCCAGAAAGGTAAATGCATCCCCGGCCTGGTTGACGATGATGTTTTCAAAATGGAAGTCGCCATGAAAGCGCCCCGGCAAACCCCGGGCCAGGCTGTCCCAATCGACGTTTTGCAATAGTTCAGCCAGAAGCGGCATGCTGACGCCGTTCTGGGTTTCCGTGCCATCTTGTGTGCCGAAATTTTTGTAGTACAAGTCCACCCGTTCCAGGGTTTTATTGCGGTAAAACTTCATGCATTGTTGCTGGAAGCTGCTTTGTTCGGCCGGGTTCAGTTCGGCCAACTGCCAAAAATTGCGGCAGTGTGCCAGCAGACGCGCAAACATCGGCACATTTACGCGCTCGGACAAGACATCGCCTTCCACTAACTGGTAGCTGTACATGTTTTTGGTCTGGCCGGTCAGCGCGGGTACAAAGCCAGCGATTTGTTCGGCGCGGCGCGCGCGGTTGGCGATGAAGCTGGCATCGTCGGAAAACTTCACCACGTTTTTACCGATAAACCAGATGGCTTCATTGGCCTTGGGTAGAATATTCGGCTCGTTGGGTTCGCGATAGGCGGCCAAAGCTTGCGCCAGCGCGGCCGGGTTGCCAGTGTCATACCAGGTAAAGCGGTGCGCTTGCACCTGGTTTTGCGGGTCTTGCGTTGCATTGTTATCGGCGGCCTGGGCCGCCAGCAAGGCGCGCAAGCCATAGGCTTCGCCAGTGGGAATGCTGCCCTGTTCCAGATCGGCGCGCCCGGCTTGCATCGCTTGCCAGAACGCGGCATGGTCGCGGATACCTGCCAGGCCGATATAGGCTTTATGGGTAGCGGGTTGGCCTTCGCCTTTTTCGCAGACGGCAATCGCTTGCTGCTGGTTTGTGCCACCGAGCAAAATGGTGCGGTAGGCAGCCAAGTCGTCGCGCTCGGCATACGCTACCCAGTTGTGTGCCAGTGATGGCAAAGGCTCGCGCACCAGGGTGTCGCAGCTCATGAAAATAAACGGTTGTTGCAGCAAATGTTCACACGCCAGCAGCGAGAAACCGAGGCCGGAACCGGGGCCTTCAAACGGTGTCACTTCGGCGAACAGGAAGGTGCGCTCCGGGTAAGCCAGTTGCAAAAACTGGCGCACCAGATCGCCCTTGTGGCCCAGCGCGATGACGAATTCGGCATCCGGCGGGCATTGTTCGATCAGGTGGCACAGGGTCGGGCGGTTGGCAATGGCTACCAGCGATTTGTTCAGGTAGCGCGTCAGTTCCTGCAGGCGCGAGCCAGTGCCTGCGGTGGGGATGCAGATGCGCACGCCTGTGTTCACACCTTTGTTCACGCCTTCGCTCACACTTTTGCTTTCATTCATGCTGGTGCTCGTGCATAGTCATCCGACAGCCGTACCACATCTTGCATTTCCGGGGTGCTGGCTTCCAGGTAAACGCTGTCTTCCACCGCTTCCATGCGGTGTACCGTGCCGGGGCGGATGGTGATGGTTTCGCCTTCGGTGTAGATGCGCGAATCCACCGTTTCCTGGCTGGCACCGGAATAAATGCGCAACTGGCCGGACAGCACGTAAATGGTTTCACATTTGATGTTGTGGTATTGCATGCTGCAACGGTGGCCTTTCCACATGGTGAGTTTTTTCATCATGTAGCGGTCATTGATTTCAATGACCTCTTCTTTACCCCACGGTTTTTCAATCACTTGCATGGCGACCTCTTAAATTTTATAGGCGGAATATTCTGGATGGAAATCGAAGAAATGATCGTAAAAACTTTTCACGTATTGCTGCATCGACCAGCGGCTGTTAAAGCCGTATTTGCGATGCATCCAGGCCTGGCCTTCTTGCACATACAGGCGCAGGTTTTCTTCGTAGCCCTCAGTTTTGATCAAATCGGCTTTGTTGAGCAGATGCGATTCGTTTTCACCCGCCAGCACTTCGGTGGTAATGGCGGCGGCCCAGTCATTGGCATAGGCTTTGGCGATCAGTTCGCTCTCGGAACCATAGCCACGGAAGTTGCTGCCATCGAACAGGAATCCGATTGAATCCTGACCCGGGTGCGCATTGCTGCCGTTGCTGGCCGCTGTTGGCGGCGGATTGCAAATGGCTTCGATAAACTGACGCCGCAGCAAAAACGCATTATTGTGGATGAACCAAAAATACTTGGTAGCGTGATCCTGCAATAGCAGCTTTTCACCCCAGCGTTCGGCGCAGG
>JBDLSU010000702.1:0-3239 GCA_039799405.1 Pseudomonadota bacterium
CAGGCTGGAACTTGGGTCAGCCAGGGTTTCACGGCCATCCCACATCACGGTATTGGTAAATTTTAAATTGGTAGTGGGCAAGGGGCGGCGGAACATCGACAGTTCAGCGGCACTGGCAAAGGCATACGGGTCTTCCACCCGGATCAGGGAAAATTCGGCATTGGCAGGCATTGGCAAGCCGACCCGGATCAATCCTTTTCTCAACAGCATGCTGTACGCCGCGCGTTTTTGCTCCAGTGTGGTAACTGCAGCATTGGGTGAGTTGCTACCATCGTTAAGACGAAAAAGCGGATCATTGCCGTTGGAGGCATTAAAACGTGCCAATACAGTGGCCGGGGTAATCGACCAGCCAGCACTTTCCTGATGACAGGTAACGCAGGCGCGGCCGTTGCCAAAGGGCTGGAAAAACGGGTTGTTGCGGTCAATGCTGCCTGTGCTACTGACCGTCAGGGCAGTGCCTGTACGGTTGGCCTGGGGTGTCAGCGGCGCAGATGGTGCCGGTGGCGCAGGTGGTGCGGTTTGCGCTGCCACGTCTTGCGCCAGACTCGCCAACAACACCGGTGGCGTCAGTAACAAGGCCATCCACATTGCTTGCGTCAATTTTATATTGAGGGATTTCATATCTTTCTCCTTATGCCGCTTGATTGGCGTTGGTTTTTTGCTTCGTCTTGTTGGTTGCTGATGTTGCCTGAAATTACCTGGATGAACCCGGATGAACCTGCCTGAACGTCATCATGGTTCCCAGTGTGCCTGCCAAATGTGGGGGAAAAATGGAGAAATATTGCTGCTTGGCAGCAGTTTGTATCGAATTGTAAATTGCAACAAGGATGCGCGATGACAACTTTACCGACTGAAAATTCAATTCCGTGCGTTCAAAACCCCGGATAAATGGTATTGTAATGAAGCCCCCGTCCCCGGCTGTTCCAGCCCCCAATACCAATATTCCGGCCATACAGGCCAAAACGCACTTGCTCCGGAGCGACCATGAACCGACTATTGAATAGATTATTTTTATGGCAAAAATTCTCAATATTGGCTGCACTGGGGGCCTTGCTGATCAGCATTCCCCTGCTGTTGTATTTGAACGAGGCCAATAAATCGATCAAGGCGGTACGCCAGGAAGCGGCGGGAGTGGCACCGGTTCAGGCGCTGTTGACGCTGATCCAGAACACCCAGCAGCACCGGGGTCTGGCCAATATTGTGCTAACTGGCAACAACAGCGCACAAAACCGCCGCAACAGCAAAGCCGATGATGTCAATAAAGCCTGGGAAGTGATGAAACAGGAAGGCAAACAACTGGGCGAGAACGCAGTGCTGAGCCAGTCCCTGAGCGAGGCGCTGGCCCAATGGCAAAGTCTGAATCAGCAAGTCGGCCAGGGCCAAATCTCAGCCAAAGACAGTTTTGCCAGTCATGGCACGCTGATCAAACTCCTGATCAAAATAAACGGACAATTGCTGGACCATTCCGGGCTGATTCTCGATCCGGAAATCGACAGCTATTATCTGATCGATGCGGGTCTGGTGCAATTGCCCAGAATGACCGAGGCACTGGCTAAAATGCGTGGCAAAGGTGCAGGCATTCTGGTCGCGGGCAGCGCCAGCCCGGAAGAGCGGATCGCCATCGAAAACCTGTTCGATAAAGCGGTGGATCATGTTGAGCTGCAAACCACCTCCCTGGAAAAAGCGATTGCCGCCAATCCCGAGCTCAAGCAACACTTGAGCCAGGTGTTGGAAGCCGCACAAACTGCCACCCAAAAGGCCAATCAGGTGGCCCAGAGTGAAATTGTCCGCGCCAAGGAAATCCGCTATTCGCCTGCGCTGTATTTCGATCAGGTAACGGTGGCGGTTGACGAGCAATTTAAATTGGGCAATAGCATTTTGCAGGAACTGACGATTATTTTGAACCAACGGCTGCAGCAACAAAGCCAACGGCGCGGTGTGCTGGTGCTGGGGATTATAGTATTGCTGGCCATGGTGGCCGGGTTCAGCTATCTGGTGGTGCGCTCTATCACCTCGCCACTGCACGCCGCCGTGGGCGTGGCGAGCCGGGTTGCCGCTGGCGATTTCAGCAGCGACCTGAGCCGCTACGACGGCAAGCAATCCAGTAATGAAACCGGCAAACTGATGCAGGCACTGGCGCATATGCAAGATGCCCTGCGGCTGGCGGCGCAAGAAGCGATAGCCAATGTGCGCATCAAAATGGCGCTTGATATTACCTCCACCGCCGCCATGATTGCCGATACCCGGGGCGATATTTTGTACTTGAATGGCTCGGCCCAGCGCCTGCTGCAGCGGCGCGAAAGCGATTTGCGGCGCGAGTTACCGCAATTTCAGCCGGACAAACTGGTCGGCTCCAGCATCAATCTGTTTAACCGCAACCCGGCCCAGCCGCATTTGCTGGCGCAACTGGAACCGGGCAAACCCAGCGATTTACGCATCGGTGCCCATACTTTCGGGCTGATCGCCACCCCGATTCTGGATCAGCAACAACAGGCGATTGGCACCGTGGTGGAATGGAAAGACCGGGCCGATGAAATCGCAGCGGAAATCACCGCCGCCAATAATGCCCGTATCCGCCAGGCGCTGGACAAATGCTCGACCAATGTGATGATTGCCGACCCGGATGGCAACATCATCTATATGAATGAATCGGTCAGCCAGATGATGCAAAACGCCGAAAGCGCTATCCGCACCGCTTTGCCGCAATTTTCCAGTCGCGACATTTTGGGTGGCAGTTTTGACCGTTTCCATAAAAATGCCAGCCATCAGCGCAATTTATTACAAAACCTGCAAGGCACGTATCGCACTGAAATCAAGCTCGGCAACCGTACCATGACGCTCACCGCCAACCCGGTCAAGGATGCCAAACAAGGCATGCTCGGCTATGTGGTGGAATGGCATGACCGCACCGCCGAAGTGGCAGTCGAACAGGAAATTGCCGCCGTGGTCAATGCCGCAGCCGAAGGCGATTTTGCCAAACGGATTGATGCCAGCGGCAAACAGGGCTTTTTTGCCTTGATGGCAACCGGTATGAATAAGCTGATGGATACCAGCGAGACCGGTTTGAACGAAGTGGTGCGGGTATTGAAAGCGCTGGCCAATGGCGACCTGACCCAATCGATTGATGCCGATTTTTCCGGCACCTTTGGCGAGCTGAAAAATTATGCCAATTCCACCAGCAGCCAATTGTCGGAAATTATTGGTCAGGTGCGCTCGGCGGCCGACGCGCTGAATAATGC
>JBDLSU010000703.1:0-10113 GCA_039799405.1 Pseudomonadota bacterium
GCAGGATTCCCGCTTGACAGGCACCTGAAGCCCGGTAGAATGATCCAAATTCCGGTTTGTTAAAATCCAAAGGCCAAATCATGACTGCCGCTATCGACTATCTTCACCTTTCCGTGGCTGACCGGCTTGATCTGGTCAAGGATATTTGGGATAGCATCGCCATGGAATCGCCAATCCCTGTTGAATTGTCGTCCGCACAAAAGGCCGAACTGGACAGCCGGGTTGCAGAGCACCTGGCTGATCCAGCCAGCGCGATACCATGGGAACAGGTTCGCGCCAAGCTGTTTTCACGCTAAGACACCATGTTGGTTCTGTTTCGTCCACAGGCCGAGCAAGAGTTATTGGAAGCGCAAGCCTGGTATGAATCCAAAGCGGCTGGGTTGGGTCAGGAATTTGCAATGATGGCTGACGCTGCCATTCAATCCGCCCTGGCCAATCCCTTTGGACACCCCAAAGTTGCGGATAATTACCGCCGCGTCCTGTTCAAAAAATTCCCCTACTTGATGATCTACCTGCCCAGTGCTACCGAATTGCTGGTGGTTTCGTTTTTTCATCAGCAACGCAAGCCGGGAAGCTGGCGAAAATAGTGGCGGATGGGTCAAGCCATCGCAACCATCAACACGCTACAATGGTTTGAGCAATTCCCCGGCAAACCGCTCTATACGGAGGCGATGATGGCGTCAAAAATGTGGCGATGTTTTCTGTGCTGGTTTTTGTGGGCTGGGTGGCAAGCCTGTGCTGCTGAATCTGGTGAGCTGATTATTACTTATACCGATTATCAGCCGTATAGCTGGGAAGTGGCCGGTAAGGCGCAGGGGCTGGAAGTGGATTTGCTCAACGAAGCGCTGGGCAAACGCATGGGTTATACCCTGCAACACAAGGTGCTGCCGTGGGAAAGGGCGCAGCAACTGGTGCGAAATAACGACGCCGATGCGTTTGTTGCCACGATTAATGCAGAGCGCGCCAACTACACGGATGTTGGCAGCGAGCCGCTCACTTTTTGGGAGATTTCACTGTATTTTCGCAAGGGCGATGCACGTTTTGAGCAGATCAAATCATTGCAGGAATTGGCAGCTTTTCAAATCGGCTCACTCAAGGGCAATGGCTGGAGCAAGAAAAATCTGGCAGGCATGAAGGTGGAATACGTGAACAAGATGGCCTTGCTACCCAAAATGCTGCTGCTGGGCCGGATTGATGTGATTCCGGATAACCCTTACGTGATGCGAAATTTGCTGCTCAACGAAGCCGGAGCCGGGAAGATCGATGAAGTAACGCCAGGGTTTTTACGGGAAGGCATGTTTCTGATGGCGGGCAAACATTCCGCCCTCAACCCGCGCTTGAAAGAACTGGATGGCGTTTTACAGCAAATGAAACTCGATGGCAGTTGGCAGCGCATTCATGATCAATATAAGGTGCGCAAAAAATAGGCTTGCCCCACACAAATGAGGCAAGCCCGGAACAATCCAGCGCTTATGGGCGGCTATAGGTCAGGGTATAGGCCCCGGTTCCTACCGCATTCACCACCCGGTAGCGATAGTAGCCAGCAACGCCGCTATAGCTGATTTTTTCTGCTGAAGTGGCACCATCGCTCTTGGCTACCTGCACCCATTTGGCACCATCCCATTTGTCCAGGAACAAATCAAAATCGGTATTGCCCGGCCCCACCAGGCAAGCGGCTTGTACGCCGCTGGTGGTGGTTTGATAATACGAGCCATTGGGTTGAATTTGCGACTGGTTGGTGGTGCCGCTAAAGCTGCCGTTCAAGGCTGTACCGGGGCAAGTGCCGCCACTGGTTACGGTGACCGTCTGGCTGCTGCTATTGGTCGCGCCGGAGTTGTCGGTGACATTCAGGGTCACGGTGTACGTGCCTGCGCTGGCATAGCTGTGTACCGGGTTTTGCAGTGTGCTGTTGCTGGCATCACCAAAATTCCAGGCACGGGAGACGATGCTGCCATCGGCATCGGTGCTTTGGTCGGTAAAGGTGGCGGCCAGTTGTGATGTGGTGACGCCAAATTTGGCAACCGGTGCCTGGTTGACGGTGCCGCCTTGCAAGGCAACTTTCCAGGCACCCCGGCCATAGGTGGCCGCCACCATTACGTGTGGATTGGCATTGATTTCCAGATCCTGCACCACCACCCCGAGTGGCAAGCCGGTGGAAAACGGGCTGAAGTTGTCGCCGCCATCGGCACTTTCATAGACGCCGATATCGGTGCCGACGAACACCCGCTGCGGGTTCAAGGGGTCAATTGCCACGCTGTTCGATGGCACATTCGGCAAACCATTGCCCACGCCGTTCCAGGTGGTGCCGCCGGTGGTGGAGCGATATAGACGGCTACCCCCAAAATTGCCCCGGGTGGCAAAGACGCGCTGGTTGTTTACCGGGTCGATGGCAATATCGGTGACCCGGCCACCGGGGTAGTTGCCGGTAACATCGCTCAGGGCGCTGCCGGAAGTACCCGCGTTGGCGCTATAGAAGATTTTGCCACCGCTGGTGCCAGCGTAGGCAATATAGCCGGTGCCTGCTTGTTTGGGGGTAATGACCGTGGCAGCGCTGCCCATATTGCCACTCAAGGCACTCCAACTGAAATTGCTGGCCGAGGTGGTGCCAACATACAGCCTGTCGGATGCCACCCAGACTTTGCTGCCAGCGGTTGCCAAGGGCGTGACCCAGGGGAAGTTGCTTGATGCGGTCAAGCCGGTAGTCGGCAGACTGCTGTAAGAGCCGCCAGCACCGCCCGTGGTAGAACGCACCACGCTGGGCAAACTGCCGCCAGGGTAGCTGGTTTGCAAGACGGTATTGGTATTGCTGGGGTCAATTGCATTCATGAAGCCATCGCCGCTGGCATAGGTCAGGCCCCATACCTTGCTGGTAGTACGGCCAAGCGAAGAATTGTCTTGCGCGCCACCAAACATGCGGTTTTCGCTGCTGAAATCGACCGCAATGTCGTAGAACTGGGTCACATTCAAATTGCTGTTCATGTTAACAAAGTTGCTGCCGCTGTCGTCGCTGCGCCAAATGCCGCCATCACTACCCACCCAGAAGCGGCCCGGGTTATTTTTTGACCATACCAGCACATGGGTATCCTGATGCACTTGCTGGGTCGTGCCCCAGCTCTTGGTCAGGGTAGTGAGCTTGGCCCCGCCATTGGTCGAAAGCGCGAAGCGGATGCTGCCTACCAGCAGTTTGTCGGGATCGGTCGGGTGTACCGCAATGGCCTGGTTGTAAGTACACTGGCCTTCGCAAGCGGCAGTATTGACGCTGCTCCAGGTGCCGCCGCCATTGTTGCTGCGGTACAGGGCGGTGCCCATCAACACATAAATCACTTGCGGGTTGGAAGGCGACAAGGCCATACGCATGCGCCCGCTGCCCACCGTCATGCCGGTACTGGAATTGGCCCAGGTGACACCGCCGTCAGTGGATTTGAACAAGCCCACGCCAGCCGAGGTGGCGTACACGGTATTGCTGCCGGGCACAAAGACAATATCTTCCACCTTGCCACTCAAGACCTTGCTCCAACTGGCACCGCCATCGGCCGTGCGATACATGGCCCCGGCTGACAAAGTGCCAGTAGCATCACAAGCCCCCAGGCCACCGGCCAGCACCACCTGCCCATTCAAGGGCGCAATGGCAACGCCATTCACAATCGAGAGGGGCATGGCACCGGCACCGCTGCCATTTTTGGCTTGCCAGGTTTGCCCGGCATCGCTACTCATGAACACGCCCTGACCGAAATACCCGGCACAACCACCACCATTCTTGTCGCCAGTACCGACCCAAACCTGGTTGGCATCCTGCGGCGCCAGTGCAATGCTGCCGATCGGCATGGTGCCGACCTGATCAAAAATCGGCACCCAGTTGACGCCACCATCGGTGGTTTTCCAGACGCCACCGGCCGCGCTGCCAAAGTAGACGGTATTATCGTCCTGCGGATGCGGCACAATCGCATTATTGCGCCCCGACACCCGGCCCATGCTCCAGCCCGACATATTCATGGCCGAAGGCCCCATTTCGGTCCAGGTTTCGCCATTGGCCAGGGCCACCTGGCGCGCTGCGAGCGAGCGCGAGAACAAGCTGCGCACCGAATCGTCGCGATTACTACGTGCATTGCTTTCGCCGATCAAGCCCCGGCTTTCAGCAAACCATTTTTGCCGTTGCAAAATGCGCCAGCCTTCATTGGCCTTGGAATCGGCTTGTACCGGTTTGGCCGCCAGCGCGGTAGCAGCGTCGTCCGCTGCCCATGCAGGCCAGACCGCCAGGCCCGACAAAGCCAGCGCTACGCCAAGGCCCAGGTAACGACGGCGGGGTAAAAAGTGAGAGGTAGGATTATTCATATTTTCGCCATGGTGAATCAGCGCAATGGGCCAGGCCAATGCACTGGAATGTTGTGGTATGAATGCCAGAATGACGCATTGAATGTCTTCGGCAATATTTATTGCGACAACATTATAGTCATACAATTGATTCAAAAGACAGGCATGGCGAAACTAAAGATTTCCGCGAAGCGGGTCACGGATTTTCCAAATTTGCTACGTCAAAAGAAGTGGTTTGATAGGATTTATTTGGATTTGCCCGCGTCGCCGCGCGCTTACCCGACACTGGCATTACGCTTGACGAAAAACAAACCCGCGCCCACCATCACCAGCACCGCCCCAAACACCCGGTTTTGAATCGCCACCGCGCGCGCATTGCGGAAAAAGCGCTGCATCGAGGCCGCTGCGAAGGCGTAGCCATGCATCACCGTCATATCAACACTGACCATGGTGACGCCCAGAATCAGCAATTGTGGCAGCAGTGGGGTGTGCGGGTTAATGAATTGCGGCAGCACCGCGACCATGAACAAAATCCCCTTGGGGTTGGTGACGTTGGTGAAAAATCCGATCAAAAAGCGCTTGCGCGGCGAAGGCAGATCGTCTGTGCGGGTGGCATCGGCCACCGACGCTTTGGCGCGCCACTGCGCGATGCCGAGCCAGATCAAATACACCGCGCCGACTATTTTCACCACCGTAAATGCCACGCTACTTGCCAACAACAACGAACCGACCCCGACACCGGCCACAATAAACAGCAGCAGCAAACCGGTTTGCATGCCGATCACTGTAATGCTGGCGCGCTTCAGGCCAAACGACAAGCCATGCGACATGGCCAACACCGCGCCGGAACCGGGCGACAGCGCAATAACCCATGCGGCACCGAAAAACGCTAACCAGGTGGTAAAACTCATGATGCATCCTTTGCTGATCAAGGGGAACCCGGGATTATAGCTTGTCATGCCTGTTTACATCCGGGATGGCTCAAGCTTGGCTTGAACGCGCAGAGAAAAAACAGATGCGGTCTGTTTTATGCAGAACAGTTTATTATAATGACCAACTGTACCCATAGAAAATAATTTAAATTGCATCTACCCAACAAAAAATCGGGTCTGTACAATTGACGCCACATTACACAATGCATGGTGTCGATGTGCGCAGTGGGTAACACCGTCGGGCCATCAGTGGTGTTGACCCGATACGCAGGCACAATGGCGCAGGCCAGGTTGGGGTAGCGTCAAATCAGTGTTTTTTTGGTTTTATTGAGTAACAAGCATTTTCCAATCTCCAAGGATGCATCGATGCATATATTGATTATTGAAGATGATCTTGATCTGGGGCGCGCATTGCATGGCGCGCTAAAGGCCAATGCGTTTTCCAGTGAATGGGTGCGCCGCATTGCCGATGCGCCCGCATCCTTTTCCGGCTGCATTTATGACTGTGTCTTGCTCGACTTGAGCTTACCCGATGGTGGCGGGCTGGAGTTGCTGGCGCGCTGGCGGCATAGTGGCGTGACGATTCCGGTGATTATTCTGACCGCCAAATCGAGCCTGGATGACCGTTTGAGCGGACTTGATAGCGGGGCGGATGATTATCTGGTGAAGCCGTTCGCCATCGCCGAATTAATCGCCCGCATCAATGCCGTGATGCGGCGCTACGCCCAGCAGGCCCGGGATGTCTGGGCCTTGTCGGCGCTGGAAATTGATACCCGCCGCCGCCGCGCCCGGCTCGATGGCACGGCGCTTGATCTTTCGCCGCGTGAATTTAATTTGCTGCTGGAATTGGCGCGCGAACCCGGTAGCGTGGTCTCCAAAGACACACTGGCGCAACGGATGGAACCATTGGGTGAGGCCGTCGATTTTGCGGTGATTGAAGTACATGTGTGCAATTTGCGCCGCAAGATTGGGGCGCAACGCATCAAAACCGAGCGCGGTATTGGCTATATGTTGCAACCATGAGCTGGCTGCGACGCAAGCTGGCGGCCATTCGGGTGCGCTTTGGCCCCAGCCTGACGCGACGGGTGTTTTTGGCAATCGCGATTTCGAATATCGTGGCCTTGCTGTTCATTTTCATGAAAATATTCGCGTCAACCGTCAAGAACGACCATGGCGCGCACATCCGCCTGACCGAGCGCGTCAGTTATCGTTTGAATCAATTCAGCACTGAACAAGATGCGCGTGCCTTTGGCGCGGCCTGGCAAAAGACCATACGCTGTGCGCCCTACTGCCATACCGAAGTGTGGACGCTTGATGGCAGACGCATTTACAGCGCCGGCATCGCGCCGGGTCAGCCGCAATTTATAGGTGTCCACGGCAAAGCCAGCCAGATCGTGAGCAACGGTGTCCTGTACGACCTGTTTCGCCATGACGGGCCATACTGGTCGCTGCGCATCGGCAAACCACGGATGGACTTATCCACTGCCTACATCCGGGAGTCGCTTGCGGCGGACTTTTTTAACCGGGCGCTGGTATTCTTCATTTTTTTGCTGCTGCCCCTGTGGTTTACGGTGAGCCGTGGTTTGTCGCCACTGCGGCAACTGGCGTCTCATCTTGGCAAGCGCGCCGCCGGTGATCTGACGCCACTCCATTTCCCCACCCGCTGGCGCGAGCTCAAACCGCTGGTGACGGCGCTGGATGAACTGTTAGCGCAATTACGCAGCAAGGTACAGCGCGAATATGCGTTTTTGCAGGACGCAACGCACGAACTGCGCACCCCGATGGCGGTAATCTCGGCGCAAGCGCACACCCTGGCCAAAGCCGACACGCCACTGGCAAAGGAAGCGGCCAAACAACAAATCGGGCATGCCATGGCACGCGCAGGGCATTTGATTGCGCAATTGTCGGAATTGGCGCGGGTTGATACCCAATCGGCACAGGAAAGCCAGTTGCTTGACATCGTGGCGCTGGTCAAACTCGATGTCGTCCCGATGGTGCAAGCGGCAGAGGTGCGACAAATGACGTTGCTACTGGACGCGCCAGACACCCTGCCACATGCGCTGGAAGTCAATACCTTTCAATCGATTTTGAGCAACCTGGTGAACAATGCCATCCGCTATGGCCGCGCTGGCGGCAAGATCGTGGTCACCCTTAAACGAGAAAACCGCGATTTATTCCTGAGCGTGGCCGACGATGGCCCCGGCATCAGCCTTGACCAGCGGGAACAGGTGTTTGAGCGCTTTTTCCGTGGGCAGGGGCATGAAGTATCCGGTTCCGGGCTGGGTTTGGCGATTGTGCGACAGGCAGCAAACCGCTTACAGGCCAGGCTTGAACTGGGCGATGGTTTGAACGGGCAAGGATGCTGCTTTTCGCTGTGGATTCCGGCTACCAGCACCACCGCAAAGGGGAACCGATGAAACGCACGCGGGAAAAACGCCTGGCAATCCGCCTGTTTATTCCGATTGTGCTGGCCAATTGCGCGGTTTGGCTGACTTTTTTGACGCAAAACATCCTGCAAGAAGCCACGATTGATATCTGGCAGCGCACCCTGGAAGTCGAACTACGCAGTGGCGCGCTGGAGACGTGTAGCACCGAACAGGAAGCGATCATGGTAGCCAAGGCGATCGCGGCGATGTATGAATGGTCACCCGATGTTCCGATCCTGGTCGAATTATGGACAAAAAATAACCAGCGTCTGTTTTTTAATCAGAAGAAGCTGCGGTTTACCTATGCGCCGCTGATTGGCGACCCGAAAAAAATCACCACCGCCGTCGCCAACGGTAAAAACTATAATCTGATCCGGAAAGATGGCCCGCGCTGGTCATTGCGCGTCGCCATCCCCCAGCCCTTGCAGCCACTGCACGAATACATTGCCGAATTCGCGGCAGAACCCAGGTTCACCGGGCCGCTGATGGTGTCGTTTTCGATGCTGATCCTGACCTTGTGGCTGGCGGCCAGCCGCGGCTTACTGCCCTTGCGGCAACTGGCGCGGCGCGTGGCAGAACGGCCGGCCAGCGATCTGTCGCCCATGCATTTCGATGTGCGCTATGCCGAATTGAAACCGATGGCGGCGGCACTGGATGCGATGTTGCTGCAACTTAAACAAAGTGTCGAACACGAACAGTCTTTTATCCAGCACGCCGGGCAACAACTGCAAGGCCCGATGGCGCAAATCACCGCGCTGGTGCAAGTGTTGGGCTCTGATGCCTGCGCGGCCGACAAACAGCTTGCCGAACAGCAGATTGACGCGGCCATTGCGCGCACATCGCATCTGATTCAACAATTGCTGGAAATGGCGCGGGTTGAAGGGATGCGGATGCAAGACCAACAGCGGCTGGATGTAGCACAACTGGTACGGCAGTATCTGGCGAAAATGGTAACTGCCGCCAGAGCACGCCAAATCGCCCTGGCACTGGAAGCGCCCCAGGTTTTGCTGCACAGCCTGGAGCACAATAGCTTCCAGCTCATTTTTCACAACTTGCTCGACAATGCGATTCGTTATGGGCGAGGCGGTGGCCTGGTCGAAATCGAATTGAGCCAGCAAGGTGACAGCTTGCTACTCAGCGTGGCCGACGACGGGCCGGGCATCCACCCGGAGCAGCGCGAACAGGTGTTTGAACGCTTTTACCGTGGTGCGGGTGATGACAGCTTCGGCACCGGCCTGGGTTTGGCCATCGTGCGCCAGGCCGCCACGCGTTTGAACGCAAGCGTGGAAATTACCGACGGTTTGCAAGGCCGCGGATGTCGCTTTCTGGTGCGAATTCCGGCACTCAAGTAAATCAACCATCACTGCCAGTGCGCCACCAAAATACAACACTATCTTAAGAATAACTTAAGATTGATGACGCATATTTATAACTGCACACAATGAGAAATACAATTGCCTGTGGTTTTCCACAATAGCGCAATGTATAACCAAGCCGTACATTCACGATCAGGCGATCGACAAAGCTGGTTTCAGTCGCCAAAGACTTTTTTACTCCGGGCATCAAAGTCAGCAATCAAAAATTACATCAGAGGATGAAAAGATGAATTTCAACATGAAAAGAGCATTAATCTCCACCGCCATCGCGTCCTGCGCGGCCCCGTTTTCCATCAATGCTTTTGCGGTTGATGGGCCAGTCATTAATGATGCCTATATCAGCACGATCCAATTGAACAAGAATTTCGGCACTGACCGGGATTTACTTGTTGATAGCAAACACGATTCATACATCCGGATCGATCTTTCCACCTTGCCACCCGGCACCAGCAGCACCCAGATTTCCCATGCGTCCTTGCGCTTGTGGGTAAACAAAGTCAATACAGACGGCATTATTGAAGTTTATCCGGTCACCAGCGCGTGGGATGAAAATACCCTCACTGGCAATACCGTGCCACTTGCAGGCGGGCTGCTGACCAAGGTTGAAATTTCGGCTGGCAATGAGAACCAGTACATCATTATCGATTTGACCGGGATGGCGAAAATCTGGGCAGATTATCCTGCGCAAAACTTCGGCGTGGTTTTGCGCACGTCATCTGGTGCTGTGGCAACCCTGGAAAGTAAAGAAGCAGCAGCCAGCCATGGAGGAATGCTTGACATTACTTTGCAGGCAATCGGAAATAGCGGGGCGACTGGTGCAACCGGTGCCACAGGGGCAAACGGGGCACCTGGTACGAAAGGCGCAACGGGTGCGACGGGCGTAGCAGGCGCGACGGGCGTAGCCGGTGCGACAGGCGTAGCGGGCGCAACAGGCGTAGCCGGTGCGACAGGCGTAGCGGGTGCAACAGGCGTAGCCGGTGCAACAGGCGTAGCCGGTGCGACTGGCGTAGCGGGAGCGACAGGCGTAGCGGGCGCGACTGGCGAAGCGGGAGCAACTGGCGTAGACGG
>JBDLSU010000704.1:0-2764 GCA_039799405.1 Pseudomonadota bacterium
GGTTGGCGGCGCGGCGGTGCAAGCCTTGCTGGCCGGGGCCGATATGGTGATGGCGCTGGGCGAACGCGCCACCCAGCAAGAAACCTTGAGCGCACTGGCCCAGTGCATTGAATCCGGTGCCATCGCGAATGACGCTCTACAACAGCGCCTGCAAAGACTGAACCAGTTGGCACAGCGTTACCCGGCCCAGGGCCAGCCCTACGGCGCATTGCAAGAGCAAAACGATCACGATCTGATGCGCCGCGCCTGGCAACGCGCACTCACCTTGCACCCGCAAGCAGGCCAGGCCCCGCACGCCCCCGCGCCGGGTAGTGCGGTGCGGGTGGTGGTGCGGGCCGATGCCAGCAGCGATGGCGTGTCAGAAGCGGGCCTGAGCGCGCAGGATTTGCTGTACTGGCTGCGCCAGCATTACGATGTGGCGATCACTACCTTTGACACCCCGGAACAATTGCACTGGCAAGATTTGCCGGACGATGGCCGCTATGTGATGCTGGCCTCCACCAGCCGCAAACGCTATGGTGACCATGCGCGGCGCAACTGGCGGCCCGCATTGCATCTGTGCTTGTGGAATCCGTTTCAGGCGCTCGATATTGACGCCCCGGCGGTAGTCAGCTATGGCTTTGCGGCACCCGCCCTGCAAGCGGTGGGCGACTGGTTTCATGGCCGCTTTGTGCCGCAAGCCAGCAATCCCTGCCTGGTGCAATCAGGCTGAGACAGCAGCAAAATTCGGGGAATACGGAAAGAATGGCGCATGGCGCGTATTTCTGAAATAATACCGGGTTGCCCGGTTTGCTCAAACCATTTGACCAATCTCCACCTTGTAAATTAAAGAGAGACTCACCATGCCCTCGAATCGTATCAATAGCCTTACCCGTATTGCCCTGATGATTGCTGCACTCGGCTTGCCATTTGGCATGGCGCATGCCGCCGATGAGAAAAAAGTCGAAGAAACCGCCCGTACTGAAGTGGGCAAACCACTGAATGTGGTAGGTGATTTGATCAAGGAAAAAAAATACGCGGAAGCGATGGCAAAAGTGGCGATCGCTGAAAACGTCAAAGATCGTACGCCTTACGAAAATTACATTATCGAACGCACCCGTGCTGCGATTGCTTCGGCGGCCGGCGATGTCGATTCTTTGATCAAATCGACCGAAGTATTATTAAACTCCGGTCGTCTGGACAAGAATGAACAGCCTTTGTTCATGAAAAACCTGATTGCCAGCTACTACAATAAAAAGAATTTTGCCAAAGTCGTGGAATGGATCGAACGCCTTTTCAAGGACGGCCATAAAGACGATCAAATGCATGGCTTGTTGATCCAGGCCTACTATCTGAACAATGATTATGCCAACGCCATGCGCCTGTTGCAGGCCGATATCGCGGCGCTGGAAAAAGACGGCAAAAAGCCGGAAGAAGATCAAATCAACCTGATGCGCAACTGCGCGGCCAAACTCAAGGACAAGCAAGTGTACGATCTGGCGCTGGAAAAGCTGGTGGTGCATTACCCGAGTGCCGAGCACTGGGATGAATTCCTGAGCCGTTTTGAAGCCAGCCGCGTGACCCATGAACGCCTGCTGCTGGACGTGTACCGCTTGCGCCTGCTCACCGTCAAAACCCTGGCCGAAGCCGATGCCAAAGAAATGGTGGAACTCGATTTGCTGGCGACCTTGCCAGCCGAAGCCAAAAAAACCATCGACCTGGCCTTTGAAAAAGGTGTTTTCGGCGTCGGTGCCAATGCCGCCGAACACAAAAAACTGCGTGACAAGGTCAATAAATCCACCGCCGATGATTTGAAAAACATCGGCCAGGGTGAAATTACCGCAGGCAAATCGAAAGAAGGCAACGGTCTGGTGAATGTGGGCATGGGTTATGTCAGCCATGGTCAGTATGAAAAAGGCATCGCCCTGATCGAGCAAGGCATCAAGGTCGGCAAATTGAAGCAACCGGAAGACGCCAAACTGCGTCTGGCCGAAGCGCAAATTTTTGCCGGTAAAAAAGCCGAAGCGCTGGAAACCCTGAAAACCGTGCAAGGTGGCGATGGCTTGCCGCAATTGGCACGGTTGTGGAGTATTTACGCCAGCCAAAAATAATTAACCGTTGTTGGCACGGTTTTCATGCCCGGCGCAATTGCTTGCGCCGGGTCAGCCTGATTTGCTCCAGCGCAAGGCCGGGCAAATTAAGCCACATTTCGCTTGACCTTCCCACGGTGGCAAGGCTTAATCTGGCCTGACCTTCACCACTTTGCAGCCGCTGCTGTAATTAACCATGCCCTCCCCATCTGATACTCGCCCCGATCTTACCCTTGATATTGAGGGTATGAGCTGCGCTGCCTGCGCCACCCGTATCGAAAAAGCCTTGAACAAACTCGATGGCGTAGCCCGCGCCAATGTCAATTTTGCGACCGAACATGCCAGCGTCCACTTAAAGCAAACCAGCCACAGCGCGCAACAACTGCCCTTGTTATTGCAGGCGATTGAAAAAGCCGGGTATGACGCACGCCCGCACCAGGAACAAGCACCCGACCCCGGCCCGGTCGCACGCAGGGAAGGCTGGTTTTTGGCTGCCTGCGCCCTGCTCACCCTGCCGCTGGTATTGCCGATGCTGGGCATGCTGGGTGGGCAACACTGGGTTTTGCCTGCCAGCCTGCAATGGCTGCTGGCAAGCCCGGTGCAATTTGTGTTTGGCGCGCGTTTTTACCGGGGGGCCTGGGCTGCCCTGCGCGCCAAAAGTGGCAATATGGATTTGCTGGTAGCGCTGGGCACCA
>JBDLSU010000705.1:0-2981 GCA_039799405.1 Pseudomonadota bacterium
ATTGTAACTTAATTGTAAATGGCAAGGTATTTCTCTTGTAAGGCTGTGTCGCTTGCCCCATATAGCGGCTACCACACGGGATAAATGCGCCGGGCCAACGGCTCAGGTTTTAGCAACCGGGCCGAAAATGAAAGAAGGGTTTTATGCAGCATTTCCGGATGTCGATTTTCACCACCATCGTGTTGCTGCTGCTGGCAGCGTTCTGGGGTTACCACCTTGGTGGCATGGCTGGAGCATGGCATGCGCTGATGATTGCAACAATTTTGGGGGTGATGGAAATTTCGCTCTCGTTTGACAATGCAGTGGTCAATGCCACGGTGTTACGAAGCTGGAATCCGTTTTGGCAGAAGATGTTCCTGACCATCGGGATTGTGGTGGCAGTGTTTGGCATGCGGCTGCTGTTTCCGCTCTTGATTGTGGCGGTGGCGACCGGGCAGGGTTTGCTGGAGGTGTGGCTGATGGCGCTAAACCAGCCACAGCAGTACGCCCACCACCTGAGTGCCAACCATGCCGGGGTGGCAGCGTTTGGCGGTGCTTTCTTGCTGCTGGTTTGTTTGAATTTTTTATTTGATCAGGACAAGCAATTGCATTGGCTGGGACGGCTGGAACAAAAGCTGGGCCAGCACGGTAGTGAAGGAATGGCGATTTTTTGCACGCTGATCGCCATACTGGTTTGTGTCAGCCTGGTGCCCGAAGCACGCAAATTATCATCGCTCACCAGCGGCATTACCGGGATACTGGTGTATGTGGCCGTGAAGTTTATCAGCACTTTTCTGGAGCAGGAAGAACAGGATCCGGCAATTGGCAAGCTGATGATGGGGGGCAGTATTGGCGGCTTTCTGTATCTGGAAGTGCTGGATGCCTCATTCAGCTTCGATGGTGTAATCGGTTCGTTTGCCATTTCCAACGATGTGGTGATCATCATGCTGGGTTTGGCAATTGGTGCGATGTTTGTGCGATCATTGACGGTGTTTTTGGTCAATCAGGGTACGCTGGATCAATATGTGTACCTGGAGCACGGCGCGCATTATGCGATTGGCGTTTTAGCACTGATCATGCTGGCCAGTGTGAAATACCATGTGCCGGAATGGTTGACCGGTTTTTCCGGCGTGGCGTTCATCTTGCTGTCGCTGTGGTCATCGGTTCGTTATCGAAACAAGCAATAGAAAAGCAATAATCGGCAGGTAGCAATGAGAAGGAATGGGGAGTCATGGCCGACCTGAACAGGCATGAAGAGTTTTGGGAAAGCGCTGAAGTACCCGATCATAACCCGCAATAGCGGGAGTAATTTAACCTAATACGATGCAAAACATCGTTTTTTTGAACATCTCAAATATATCAGGAGTTTTATCATGGCAATTAGCTTACAAAAAGGTGGCAACGTCAATTTGAGCAAAGAAGCACCGAATTTGAAAAAATTGCTGGTTGGCCTGGGCTGGGATCCGCGCGCCACCGATGGTACCGAATTTGATCTCGATGGCAGCGCATTTATGCTCAAAGCCGATGGCAAAGTCCGTAACGATAGCGATTTTATTTTCTACAATAACGCCAAATCCGCATGTGGCTCCGTGGTACACAGCGGCGACAACCGCAGCGGCCAGGGTGCTGGTGACGATGAAATGGTGGCGCTGGATCTGGACCGGATTCCGGCCGATGTGGACAAAATCGTGTTCGGTGTCACCATTCACCAGGGCGAAGAACGGCGCCAGAACTTCGGCCAGGTCAGCAAAGCCTATATGCGTTGCGTGAATGTCGATGGCGACAAAGAAATCGCCCGCTATGATCTGTCGGAAGACGGTTCCACCGAAACCGCCATGATTTTCGGTGAAATCTACCGCAGCGGCGCAGAATGGAAATTCCGTGCTGTCGGTCAGGGTTTCAAAGGTGGCCTTGGCCCACTGGCCCGTTCAATGGGCGTAGACGCGTAAGTCTGCCGGGCGCACACTTTCAGCGCCCGCCTGTTATTTCATCACAATCAATTTTGTTTCAAGCCAGCGTCAGCGCACTGGTTGCGCGGCTGGCGCACGCCCGAAGGAGAGGCAAACCATGCCTGTATTTACCACAACCGGGGATGTTGACCCGTTTTTACACGTATCGCTGCGCCGTGGCGAAAAGATTTTCTGTGAATCCGATGCCATGGTGATGATGGAAGCGCCACTCGAATTGCGCGGCAAAATGCAAGGCGGTCTGGGTGGTGCCCTGATGCGCCGGCTGGCCGGAGGTGAGTCGTTTTTCCAACAACACATTGAAGCCGTGAATGGCGATGGTGATTGCCTGCTCTCACCCACTTTGCCCGGTGCCATGCAAATTGTTGACTGTGGCAAGGTGCAATATATTCTGAATGATGGCGCATTCGTTGCTTCTGATTCCGGCATTGAACTGAAGATGCGCACCCAGCGCCTGGGCACGGCCTTGTTCGGCGAATCCGGTGGCCTGTTTGTCATGGAAACATCGGGCCAGGGCCAGGTGGTGGTGTCCGGTTTTGGTTCCATGTTTCAACTCGATGTAGCGCCGGGCAAGGATGTGATCATTGATAACTCGCATGTCGTGTGTTGGGACAATACCCTGCATTACGAGATTTCGGTAACAACCGGCAACAACCAACGTGGCGGCATCGGCGGCTTTATCAGCAATGCGGTCAACAGCGTCACCAGCGGCGAAGGCGTGGTATTGCGCTTTTCCGGGCGCGGCAAAGTATTTATTTGCTCACGCAATCGCGATGGCTTTCTGGAATGGGCACAAAAAGGCAAAAACAGCTCGGGCGTCATTTAAAACCACACGACGCACATTATCTTTCATTACACAACGATTTCATCTACCAAAGGAAAAATCATGGCAGTCAGTTTAAGCAAAGGGCAAAAAATTTCGCTCTCAAAAGAAGGTGGCGCAGGCCTGTCCGGCATCACCATGGGTCTGGGTTGGGATGTGGTCAAAAGCAAGGGTTTCCTTGGCTTTGGCGGTTCGGCACCCGATATCGATCT
>JBDLSU010000706.1:0-2726 GCA_039799405.1 Pseudomonadota bacterium
CGTCAGGCTCTGGGTGTGGATTATGGCGGCCGCATTACCTTTGTCGTGGATGATCAACGGCGTGTCTATGTCCAGAAGGCGGAGATGGATGAAACCGACGATCCTGTGATCGACAGCTTTCTAGCCTTTTTGGCGCAGAATATGGCGCTGCATCCGGAAAAATCCGTTGTGTCCTTCCCCAAAGAGATATTGGATCGGGCAGCGGCCCTTACCGGTGGCATGGATATCGATCTTGATGCCAAGATCGAAGGGAACGTCTCGATCTAGCCATGTTGACGATCAATAGCTGGACCATTCTCGCCCACCCGCTTTTTCTCGATCAGTTAGAAAAGCTGATAGCTACCGTTGAGGTGCTGAAAGCAAAAAGACCCGAAGACTTTCAGAAATCCGGTGACGCCAAACTGCTCGCGGCGCTGGTTCAGCTTGTCAGCAACACCATTCCGTCAGACCCGACAGCCGCGATTTATCGTCAGGGTTCGACACTCGGCGGTGACCGCAAGCACTGGTTCCGGGCCAAATTCGGCAATGGGCGTTTCCGGCTTTTCTTCCGCTACAGCAGCGCACAAAAGATCATCATCTTCGCCTGGGTGAACGACGAGACGAGCTTACGCACCTATGGCGCCAGGACAGATGCCTATAAAGTGTTCAAATCCATGCTGGATGATAGCAATCCGCCGGATGACTGGGATCAGCTTTACAAGGCAGCCTCGGAAAAATCCGCGACTGATCGCCTGAACCTGGCCGCGCCGAAGACTGAATAGGCCCCTACCCCGCCAGAAAAGCCGAAGCGAAGTCAAATCGCCCCACCTCATCGTTGGGTGCTTTTCCGTGTGGTCATCGGAAGATTGAGAGGCCTGCCGGGACGGGGTGAGCCGGTGCGGTCGAGAGCGCGCGCCGTGCGGCCTCTTTCGTTTCCCGCGCTCTCCTTGAGGTTCGACTATGGCCAATACATGCTGCTGTACGGGTCGGTTTTTTCGTTTGAGGAGCCTGATATGACAGAAACTGCGAAGAAATCACTGCCTTTGGTTTCGACAAAAAAAATCAATTCTGATCAATTCCATGATTTACTTTGGAATTCTACCCGGAACAGCTGATAAACCAAAACGGGCTTCATATTCGGATGGAGCAATTCCTTTTTTCCGGTGAAATGCCCGGCGCATTCGTTCAGTGTTTCCAAAGCCAAAAAGGAATGGCAACTCTGACAAGTGCGCCTCTCCTCTTTGAAGAACTTCGCATGCTGCATCCACCCTTAAATCTTCCACGAAACGCGCGGGGCTAACCCCCATCATCGCTGCGAATTTACGGGCAAAACTTCTCTCGCTCATTCGCGCCATAGCAGCGAGACGGGGAACCGACAGGTCGGACGACAGATTGGCAAGTATCTTCGCAACGAGGTCGTCAAAATCTCCGCTTTTGCTCTGCATCTGCCGCGTCAGAGCTGCGCTAAACTGGCGCTGTCCTCCGGCTCGCCGGACATAGAGGACGAGGGATTGCGCCAGCCGCAAAGCTTCTTTGCGGCCCAGATCCTGTTCGACCATGGCGAGCGCCATGTCTATGCCAGCTGTGACCCCGGCTGAGGTCCAAACCCCGTTATCTTCTTCAAAAATGGCATCCTCGCGCACGTCGATTTGTGAAAATTCCCGCTGGAGTTGTGCGCAGTTTTCCCAATGGGTGGTCGCGCGTCGACCGTTCAGATGGCCGCCACGCGCAAGGATGAATGCACCAAGACAGACCGAACCGAGACGGCGGCATTGCCCTGCCATTTCCTCAAGGAATGTCAGCAGCGTCGTCGATTGCGCGGCCAGAATAGCACTGTCACCACCAGATACGATGAGCGTATCCGGCGCACTTGCCCTGCATGCCTGTAACGGCAGGGTTGCCATTGCAAAGCCGGTATCTGTCTCGACTGAGCCACCCTGTTCAGAAACCAACAATAGTCGGTAGGCTCTCTCTCCGCAGGGCAACCGGGCGTCATTGAATACCTGTACCGGTCCAGCGACATCAATGAGCTTGGTCTGGTGGAACAGGACAAAGGCGATATCACGCTGCATCTCAACTCGCTTGGCGGAAAAAGTGGGTATTTTGTCATTTCTGCCAAAACCGTTCTGAGATAACAAGGGGTCTACCCGCTATCTGAGGAGGCCCTCATGCTTGAACTGCGTCCAAACTGCGAACTTTGTGACCGTGACTTGCCTGCGGACTCAAAAGACGCCCGCATCTGCACCTATGAATGCACCTATTGCGTGAACTGTGTGGAAACCATCCTGCACAATGTCTGCCCAACCTGCGGCGGTGGATTTGAAGCCCGTCCCATACGGCCCCGCAACGCCTGGCGCCCTGAAAGACGGTTGGGGCTAAATTATCATCCGGCAAGCACGGTTCGCCGTCATTCGCCGTTCACTACCGACGACATTCAAGCTCATGTGGCACGCATTAGGGATTTGCCACCTCAAGATCGTTGAGATTGCCAATCGTGACAGTTAAAGCGTGCTTTAAGTCTCTGTTTTTACGCATGTCGTTATCGCAAAACCTATGCACACTTTTGCGCGACATGCTATAGCGCTTGGTCAGAAGCTGGTAAATGACACTCCACTAAACGGCATCAACAAGGTTGCAAGCCTTTTAGTGGTAGGTCTTTTTCAGCCGTTGGGTGCAGTCATTGAACTTTGAGATTACCATCGACAAAATTTTTCGCCATAAAGTCCAACTGTTTATTACGCTCCAAT
>JBDLSU010000707.1:0-9882 GCA_039799405.1 Pseudomonadota bacterium
TAAGCGCTGCTGCGCAAACGACAAGGGCAGCCGCCCTGCGCGCACACCCGCGCGCAATGGCGGGGCTTGCACCCCGGCTTCATGTTGCAGGATTTCCCTGGCCAGCCCTGCCACCGTGGGCGCATCGAAGATCAGTCGCAGCGGCAGCGCCACCGCGAAGGCCTGGTTGACTTGTGCAATCAGGCGGGTCGCTGACAATGAATGACCGCCCAATTGGAAAAAGTGATCGTTCATGCCGACCCGCTCCAGCCCCAGCACACTCTGCCAAATCGCACACAGGCGCTGTTCCAGATCGGTCTGTGGCGGCACAAAGGCTTTTTGGGCCAGCGAAAAATCCGCCTCGGGCAGTGCTTTGCGATCAATTTTGCCATTCGGGCTGAGCGGAAAGCGCGCCAACGGGGTAATGGCGGCAGGCACCATGTATTCCGGCAGACTTGCGCGCAGATGTTCGCGCAATGTCTCCTGCAAGGCCTGGCGTGCGGCGCTGGCGGCATCGGCCTGCCAGTCCGGATCAACGCCGCTGGCCTCGCTGTCAATGACCGCCCAGGCCAGCAGTTGCGGATCGCCCTGGGTGGTTTTGCGGGCCATCACCAGCGCATCCCGCACCGCCGGATGGCTACGCAGCACGGCTTCGATTTCGCCCAGTTCCATGCGCAAGCCACGAATCTTGACCTGATGATCGACCCGGCCCAAAAATTGAAGGCTGCCATCAGGCAAGTAGCGCACCAGATCACCGGTACGGTACATGCGTGCATTGGCGACGCGGTCGTGGTGGCGGAAAAACGGGTTATCCAGAAACCGCTCTGCGCTCAAATCCGGTCGCCCAAAATAGCCGCGCGCCAGACCGTGGCCGCTGACATACAATTCGCCCACGGCCCCGGCATGCTGCAATTGCAATGCCGCATTGAGGACATACAAGGCCACATTGGCAATTGGCGGGCCGATACGGGTGCCATCCTCGCTGCGATCCTGCAGACAGGCCGTGACGATATCGGTGCATTCGGTCGGGCCATACATATTGATGACCTGTACCCGGCAAGCCGGTTGCGCCAACCAGGGTTGCAATACCTGACTGTTGATCGGCTCGCCGCCAAACAGCACCATGCGCATACTCGACAAGCGATGCCAGCCCTGTTGTGCCGCCAGTTCAATCACGCCATAAAACATGCTGGGCGCACAATTGACAAAGCTGACCCGGTATTGCTCAATGGCCGCCAGAATCAGGGCCGGATCATAGGGGCCATGCGGCAGCAGCGCAACTTGCCCGCCTGCCAGAAGCGGCCCAAACAGGTTTTTCTGGGTCAGGTCAAAGCCGATGGAACTGGCGATGAGTGAGGTGTCCTGGGCATTGATGGCATATTCCTGGCGATACCAGTGCATCAGATTACGCAAGCCCTGGCGTTCAACCATCACCCCTTTCGGATTGCCCGTCGATCCGGATGTATAGATGACATAGGCCAGATGCTTGCCCGAGAGTGCAATGGCACGGCTGTCAGGATTGCTGGCGGGCATCTGTGCCAGTTGCGCAACGAACGCTTCCTGGTCAATGCACAAGGCTTGTCCGCTGCCAATGGCGGTGGCGATGGCGGCATCTGCCATCAACGATTCGAGCGTCAACACCGTACTCAAACCGGCATCTTGCGCCATATACGCCAGCCGGGCAGGCGGATAATCCGGATCCATTGGCACATACCCGCCGCCAGCCTTCAAAATCGCCAAAATGGCGACGACCATTGCGCTGGAACGCGGCAAGCACACCCCGACCGGGGTATCGCCTTTTACGCCTTTTTCCTGGCGCAAATAGTGGGCAAGCTGGTTGGCCCGGGTATTGAGTTCGGCATAGATGCAAATTTGCTCGCCATACAGCAAGGCGGGGGCAGCGGGGGTCAGTGCGGCTTGCTGTTCAAAGCGTTCATGGATACATACATCTCGCGGATAATCCTGCCAGGTGCGATCAGTTTGCAACAATTGATCGCGCTCGGACGGGGCCAGCATGTCGATTGAAAACACGTTGTCATGTGGCCGTGCCAGCATGGCTTGCAGCAGTTGGCAAAAGTGCGCCGACATTTTTTCGATGGTGCTTGCGGCAAATAGATCCCGGTTGTATTCCCAGCTCAGCCACAAACCCTGCTTGGTTTCCACCACGCTCAGGGTCAGATCAAACTTGGCCACACTGGTACCCTGGCGCACGGGTTCCAGTGTCAGATCAGGCAGACTGAGAGTGCCCGATTCATTGTTTTGCAACACCAGCATGACCTGAAACAAAGGGCTATGGCGCAAACTGCGCTCCACTTGCAAGCGCTCGACGATCTGCTCAAATGGCACCTGCTGGTGCGCATAGGCATCGAGCAACATGCGTTTGCTTTGGGCCAGCACGCTGGCAAAGTCAGGCTGCCCTGACAAATCGTTGCGCAATACCAGCGTGTTGATGAAAAAACCGATCAGCGGGGCCACTTCGGCTTGCTCCCGGTTGGCAATCGGGCTACCGATAACGATGTCGGTTTCATTGCTGTAACGCGCCAACAGCACGGAAAAAATGGCGTGCAAACCCATGAACAGGGTTGCCCCCTGCGCCTGACAATAGGCGTCCAGCGCCACGCTGCTGGCGCTATCTACCGTACCACGCCAGATTTCGCCATTAAAGGTTTGCACCTTTGGCCGCTCAAAATCGAGTGGCAGATTGTGTACCACGGGCGCATCGCCGAGTTTATCCAGCCAGTAGGAAAATTGTCGGTTCAACACTTCCCCCTGCAGCCAATTGCGTTGCCACTGCGCATAATCGGCATACTGGATCGGCAAGGCGGGCAGCGAAGGCAATTGATGCAGCACAAAGGAACGATACAAGGCACTGAATTCATTCACCAGAATCGCCATCGACCAGCCATCGGCAGCGATGTGGTGCATCGTCATTAAAAATACATGTTCATCAGCCGCCAGTTTCAGCAAGCGGGTACGCAACATCAGGTCACAACTCAAATCAAAACTGCGGCGCGCTTCTTCATCAACCAGTGCCGCCAGTTGGGCGCTACGCTCTGGCTCGGGCAAGCCGGACAAATCGACAAAGGGCACGTCCACCTGTTCCGGCGGGGAGGCAATCACCTGATAGGGTTGCCCCTGTTCATCGGCAGCAAAACTGGTGCGCAGGCTTTCATGGCGCTGCACAATCGCCGCAACCGCCTTACGCAAGGAATCGACTTGCAATTGCCCGCGCAACAGCATGCCATCAGGCATGTTGTAGTGGGTACTGCCGCCATCGATTTTATCGAGCAACCACAAGCGTTGCTGGGCAAACGACAAGGGTGGGCGCTCAAGCCGGGCAGTGGGCAAAATCTGGGCGGTTTTTTTCTGGTTGGCCTGCAAATACTCAATCAATTCAGCCTTGTATTCCTTCAGCCGCTTCATGATGGCAGGGGTGACCGCACCTTTGGGCGCGTTCACCGACAATGCGCCGTTTTCCAGGGTCAATTTGACCCGGTTAGCGGCCAGTTCCTTGATCAATTCAAACACATCCATTTTTCGCCCGATCCTTGATAACAACCCTTACAGCCACCCGGCCCGTTGATATTGCTGCTGCATGAACAGCCTTGCCCTGGTCTGTGCTAGATTTGGAAATTTTCCATTTCTTCTTCCCCCTCCGCCCCCTCCGCACCATTGCCGCCCTCACTGGCTGCAACAATCGGATTAATCACTTCCAGATAAGCGGCCAAGCCCGCCAGATCCGGGAACTGGAAGATGATTTTGACATCCAGCGAGACCTTGAAGCGCGATTCCAGCGAGGTCAGCAACTTCATTGCCAGCAGCGAATGGCCGCCAAGCGAGAAGAAGTTGTCATTAATGCCCACTTGCGGCACGTCCAGCAACTCTTGCCACAATTGGCACAGTGCTTCTTCGGTGGCATTGCCGGGTGCAACATAGGCGACGCGCGATTGTGTCATGTCCGGCTCGGGCAGTGCTGCCCGGTCGATTTTGCCGTTGACGGTCAAAGGCAGCGCGGGCAACATCATTTGCGCCGCTGGCACCATGTAGTCGGGCAGGCGCTGGCTCAAATGCTGGCGCACACTCTCCAGCACCGGTTGTTCCTCGCCGCCGGATGCCATCATCGCGGCTTCGTTGGCAACCAGATAGGCAACCAGGCGTTTTTCGCCATCGCTACTCTCGCGTGCCAGCACCACGCATTCCTTGACACCGGGATGCACTGCCAGCACGGTTTCGATTTCGCCGATTTCGATGCGGAAGCCACGAATCTTGACCTGATGATCGATCCGGCCCAAAAACACCAGATTGCCGCTGGTATCCCAGCGCGCCAGGTCACCACTGCGATACAAGGTGGCGCTGCTGGCCGGATTGGCCGGGTCATGGAAGGGATTGGCGATGAATTTTTCGGCCGTCAGATCGTCGCGCCGCAAATATCCGCGTGCCACCCCTGCCCCGCCGATAAACAATTCCCCCGCCACCTGCAGTGGCACCGGTTGCAGGCGCGAATCGAGAACAAACAGGCTGGTATTGTCAATCGGCTTGCCAATTGGAACGGCGGCGGCCTCGGCATCGAGCTGGTCGCCATCGCGCACCATCAGGGTGGCACAACCAACCACGGTTTCGGTCGGGCCATATTCATTCACCAGCAGCGCCGAAGGCAGGATATTGTTTTTCCAGTTCAGGGCCAGTTTGGTGGAAAGTTGATCACCACCGATGATCAGGCGATGGGGCAAATCCGGTACGCTGCGGTTTTCCAGATAATACGACAAGCCTTCCAGATGGGCGGGGGTGATCTTGAACAGGGTTGGCCGGGTTGAATTGATCAATTGCTGGCCCAGATGTTCGATGTCACGGCCATCCTGCGCGATCAGGTGCAGGCATTTGCCCGACACCAGCGGCCCCAGCAGACTGGTGACGGTGGCATCAAAGGCCAATGGCGAGCTTGCCACCGCCAGCGCAACGCCATCCGTAGCAGCACCATCCGTAGCAGCACCAGCAGCGGCACCGCCAGCAGCGGCCTCAAAATAGCAACGCCGTACATAGGACAAATAATTGACCACCCCGCTGTGGCGCAGCATGACCCCTTTCGGGTTGCCGGTGGAACCCGAGGTATAGATAACATACGCCAGATGCTGCGACGACAAGCCGCGTGCCGCTGGTTCGATATTGTCGCCATTGCCCGCGCCCCGGGCCGCCAGGTCTTGCTCAAATTGTGGCTGATCCAGTACCCACACCTGATCATCGTTGAGCGACAGATTGGCGCGCCCGGCCTGATTGGCCAGTACCAGATCAAGCCCGGCGTCGGCGATCATGTAGTCGAGCCGGGCCGCCGGGTATTCCGGATCAAGCGGCACATAGGCGGCCCCCGCCTTGAGCACCGCCAGTACCGCCACCACCATCGCCACCGAACGGGTGGCGCAGATGCCGATCAGGCTATCGGCCTGACAACCATGTTGCGCCACCAGCTTGTGCGCCAGTTGATTGGCCCGGGCGTTGAGTTCGGCGTAGCTTAATGTGCTGTCACCGCATACCAGGGCGGTCGCTTCCGGCTGGGCGGCCACTTGTTGCTCAAACAGTTGCTGCACACACAGGTGTTGCGGGTAGTCGATGGCAGTGGCATTCCAGCTTTGCAGCATTTGGCTGCGCTCTGCCGCCGACAACATCGGCACCGCATGGATGCTGGTATCGGGTGCCTGCACCATGGCCGCCAGCATGGCTGTAAAATGTCCGGCCATGCGTTCGATGGTTTCGGCACCAAACAGCGCGGTATTGTATTCCCACGCCAGTTGCATGCCATCCGCAGTTTCGCCCACGGTCAGGGTCAGATCATATTTGGCGATATTGCCGCCCTGCTCGACCGGAGCCAGGGTCAGACCCGGCAAATCGAGCGTGCCTTCTTCATTGTTTTGCAGCACCAGCATGATCTGGAACAAGGGGCTGTGGCTCAGGCTACGGCGCGGCTGCAAGCGTTCGACGATCTGCTCAAACGGCACTTGCTGGTGCGCGTAGGCATCGAGCAAAACGCGGCGGCTTTGTTGCAACAACTGGCGCAAGGCCGGGTCGTTACTCAAATCGAGCCGCAGCACCAGGGTATTGACGAAAAAGCCGATCAAACCCGCTACCTCAACTTGTTCCCGGTTGGCAATCGGACTACCCAGCACAATATCGGTTTCATTGCTATAGCGGGCCAGGAAGGCAGAAAATGCGGCATGCAAGCCCATGAACAGGGTGGCACCGCCCTGTTGGCACAATGCCTTCAGGCCATGGGTGATGCTGCTGTCGATCTTGCCATAATGCATGGCACCGACATAGGTTTGCAACTTGGGACGCGGGTGATCAAATGGTACGCCATGCACCACCGGCAAACCGGCCAGTTGGGTATCCCAGTAGGCCAGTTGGCGTTGCAAGACTTCGCCCACCAGCCAGTTGCGCTGCCAGTGCGCATAATCGGCATACTGGATCGGCAATGGCGGCAATGGCGCTGCTGCGGCCCGGCCTTCGGCCTGATCCAGTGCGGCCTGATACAGGGCACAAAATTCATTGATCAGGATCGACATCGACCAGCCATCGGCAGCAATATGGTGCATGGTCATCATTAACACATGTTGTTGCTCGCCCATTTTCAGCAATTGCGCCCTGAGCATCAGATCAGACTGCAAGCGGAACGGTTGTACCGCTTCGCTGCGCAAGCGATCCTGCAATTGCTGTTGCCGCAAATCGTCGGCCATCAGGGACAAATCGACCATTGGAATGGTAAACGGCAAATCCTGCACCGGGTGGATTTTTTGCTGCGGCTCACCCGAAGGGCCACTGACAAAACAGGTACGCAGACTTTCGTGGCGTGCCAGAATTTGCAGGAAGGCCGTTTGCAGCGCATCGTAATTGAGTTCGCCCGTCAATTGCAGTGCGCCCGGCATGTTGTAGTGAGCGCTACCGCCATCGATCCGGTCCAGCAGCCACAGGCGCTGCTGCCCGAACGAGACCGGCAATTCCTGATCCCGCGCAACCGGCACCAGCGGCGGACAAGCCTGGCCGCTATCGAGGCGCAACATTTCCAGCACCAGGGCTTCCAGATCCGGCGCAAGGAACAAGGCCTTGATCGGCAACTGCACCTGAAAAGTCTGGTTGATGCGCGAAATCAGGCGCGTTGCCGACAGCGAATGACCACCCAGACGGAAGAAATTGTCATGAATACCGACCCGCTCCACCTTCAGCACTTCTTGCCACAATTGACAAAACACGGTTTCCACTTCGGTACGCGGGGCGCAATAAATCGCTTGCTGGCTGGCGAAATCGGGTTCGGGCAAGGCTTTGCGATCAAGCTTGCCATTCGGGTCGAGTGGCATGGCGGCAAGCAACATGAAGGCCGCTGGCACCATGTAGTCGGGCAGGCTGTGGGCCAGATGCTGGCGCAGTTGCACGATCAGATTGGCCTGGCTATCCTCGCCCTCACCGGATACGGCCTGCTTTGGCACCACCCAGGCCACCAGTTGCTTGTCGTCGCCAGCACCATTGGCTGCCATGGCCAGCACCAGCGCGTCTTTCACCGCAGCATGTTGTTTCAGGGTGTTTTCGATTTCACCCAGTTCGATACGGAAGCCGCGCAACTTGATCTGGTGATCAATCCGGCCCAAAAATTCCAGATTCCCGTCAGGCAACCAGCGCACCAGATCACCGCTCTGATACAGGCGCGCACTGCTACCTGGCCGCGCCGGATCGTAATATGGATTGGCGATAAATTTTTCGGCATTCAATTCATCGCGCCGCAAATAGCCGCGCGACAACCCGGCTCCACCGATATACAGTTGGCCGCAAGCCCCCACCGGCACCAGACTATGGGCCGCATTGAGTACATACACACTGACATTGGGCAAGGGTTTGCCGATATGCAAACGGCCATCGTATTCGCCCATGGTGGCGCACACCGTGGTTTCCGAAGGGCCATAGGCATTGATGAAGCGCCGTCCGGCCGCCCACTGCGCCGCCAGCGCCGGGCTACACACATCCCCGGCCACCACCAGCGTTTGCAGTGATTGCCATTGCGATTGCTGCAACAGCGGCAGCAATACCGGGGGCAAGGTGGCGTGGGTAAGCTGTTGCTGCGCCACCACTTGTGACAGCGCCTGCGGATCTTTGGCGGTATCGTTATCGATCAATACCAGCGTTGCCCCGGACAGCAGTGCGGTACTCCATTCGGAACTGGCGGCATCAAACGCAATCGAGGCAAATTGCAAGACCCGGCTGGCTTCATTGATGGCAAAGCCGTCGATCTGGGCCAGCGCCAGATTGAGTAAAGCGCCGTGATTGAGCAGCGATGCCTTGGGCACGCCGGTCGAGCCGGAGCTATAGATCACATAGGCCAGCGTGCTGGAGGAAAAACCTTCCGGCACGGGCAGATTGTCCCCCGACCCGGCTAGCAAAGTACTTTGCAGCGCGCTCTGGTCCAGGCAAATGGCGCGGGTCTGGCCCAACGGCAATTTGGCACTGATGTCACCATGGGTCAACACCAGCACCGGACGCGCATCTTGCAGCATGTGCTCAAGCCGTGCTGGCGGGTAGGATGGATCAAGCGCCAGATAAGCCGCCCCCGCCTTCAGGATCGCCAAAATCGCCACGATCATGTCGGCACCACGCGGCAAGGCCAGGCCAATGATGGTATCGGCTTCGATCGGCACTTCGGCGCGCAAATGGCGGGCCAACGCATTGGCACGGCGGTTCAGTTCTTCATAGCTCAGGCTGGCACCACTGGCGCCATTGCTGCCGCTTTGCACCAGCGCCAGCGCCTGTGGCCGCCGGGCCACCTGGGCTTCAAACGCCTGGTGCAGCGCAAGATTGGGGCTGCGCTGGGTAAAGGTGTCATTCCAGTCAAGCAACTGTTGCGCACGCTGGGCTGGATCAAGTAGTTCGAGCGCATACACATTGCGCTCAGGTGCGGCCAGCATGGCTTGCAGCAAGACCACAAAATGTTTGGCCATGCGCTCAATGCTGCTCTGGGCAAACAGCTCGCAATTGTATTCCCATACCAGTTGCAGCGGCTGGCCGTTACCACCTTCCGACACGTTGAGGGTCAAATCGTATTTGGCAACGGTATCGGCAATGTTCAAGGGTTCCAGCGACAGACCCGGTAAATCCAGCTTGCCTTGTTCATTGTTTTGCAGCACCAGCATGATCTGGAACAAGGGGCTGTGGCTGAGGCTGCGCTCCGGTTGCAGCCGTTCCACGATTTGTTCAAACGGCACTTGTTGATGCGCATAGGCATCAAGCAAGGTGCGCTTGCTTTGTTGCAGCAAATCGGCAAAACCGGCCCCGGCCCTGACCTCGCTGCGCAACACCAGGGTATTGAGGAAGAAACCGATCAAACCGGCAATGTCAGCCTGTTCGCGGTTGGCGATCGGGCTACCGAT
Source organism: Pseudomonadota bacterium (assembly GCA_039799405.1). Taxonomy (GTDB): domain Bacteria; phylum Pseudomonadota; class Gammaproteobacteria; order Burkholderiales; family Burkholderiaceae_D; genus CAMBDR01. The sequence goes on from JBDLSU010000707.1 coordinate 9,381, forward strand.
AACAATGTCGCTTTCATTGCTGTAGCGTGCCAGCAAGACCGCCAGCGCGGCATGCAAGCCCATGAACAGGGTGGCACCATGTTGCTGGCATAAGGCCTGCAAACTGGTGCTGCTGGCAGGGTCAAGTGCCAGCGTATGCGCGGCACCTTTGAAACCCTGAATTTTCGGACGGGGAAAGTCCAGTGGCAAGCCATGCACCGCAGGCAGCGAAGCCAATTGCTTTTCCCAGTAAGCCATTTGCTGTTCCAGCACCGGCCCTTGCAGCCAATTGCGCTGCCAGGCGGCGTAGTCGGCATATTGCAGCGGCAGCGGCGGCAAGCACGATGCCGCATCCGCCACACCATTGGCAAAGGCCTGATACAACGCGCACAGCTCATTGATGAAAATCGAAATCGACCAGCCATCCGAGGCAATATGATGCATGGTCACAATCAGGACGTGGTTTTGTGTATCCAGCTTGAGCAATACCGCGCGCAGCATCGGGTCACGCGCCAGGTCAAAC
>JBDLSU010000708.1:0-5448 GCA_039799405.1 Pseudomonadota bacterium
GGCAACGCTGCAACAAATGATGGGCCAGCACCAGCGCTGCATGTATTGTGTCGATTCGCACGGCTGCGATATCGAACACTTCCACCCCAAAGCCGCTTTTCCGCACTGGATGTATCGCTGGGCCAATCTGCTGCTATGTTGCACCGAATGTGGCCGCCTCAAGGGGGATCGCTTCCCAATGCAGGGCGATCAAGCTTTATTGATCGATCCGACCAGCGAAGAACCCTGGCATTTTCTCGACTTTGATCCCGACACCGGCAACCTCACCGCGTGTTTTGAGCTTGCCAGCAATGCCGAAAGCATCAAAGGCCAAGCCACCACCACCTTGCTACAACTGGATCAGCGCGAAGCGCTGGCCGCAGGTTACCAGCGCACCTGGCGTCGCCTGCAGAAATCCCTGCGCCACTTTCTGGAAGCCCCCTCCAGCGCCGACACTTTGATTGCCAATTTGCTCGAAGCGGATGACCACGGCCTGATTGGCTGGTGCTTCAAAGGCAATGGACAACATGAACCCTTGCTGACAACCCTGCGCCAACAACATCCCGCAATATGGAATGCCTGCTTACAAAAATTCACGTTCTACTAAACCAGTCAGCGGCATAATGTTGCAGCAAACCAAGACCAGGAAACCACTATGAATCAGGAACCTGAAATTTACTGCCCACAGTGCAAATACCGCCCAAAGCTGGATGATCGCTGGGCCTGCATGCCCAGTTGCGGCACCGTCTGGCACACTTTCTGGACTGGCGGAATTTGCCCCGGTTGTCTCTATCAATGGGAGAAAACCCAGTGCCCGGCGTGCAACAAGCTGTCGCCGCACAAAGCGTGGTATCACTATCCGGCTGGCAAGAAACATCAGGAAGATGAGAAAAGCCGGGAGCTGATTACCAGTTGATGATGTGCGCTTGTCGCAAGCGATCAACCGCATCGGCTTACTGCTGATCAGCTCTATCCTTTTGCTTCGCCATCAACCACACATAACTGTGGGTAAGACTGCCTACCGTCAAGCTAAAACACAGCACTTGAATCAGCAACACTGTGTAGTTCAAAATCAGGTTGGGCAAATCAACCCTGTTTACCAACCAGCAGGCCGAAATATTCAGCAAAACAGGCAGCAGCCACACCAGCAGCGCCAGACGCCAGCCATTGCCGCTGGCCAAATTCCAGGCCCAGTGGATGCTGATTTCCTTTTGCCCGGCGGCGACCGCCGGAAACACCAGCATCAGGCGAGCGGTTATGAAGGCGATGTAGAGTTGGGATGCGATGCCGATTGGTGCCGCCAGCCATACCATTGCGCCGAGGTTGTTTTTCAAGGGCAAGGCTATCAAGGCCAGAATCATCAGGCATGGCAAACAATACAGGAATGCGAACAGGGCAAAAATGAAAACCCAGAGCAAAACCCGCATCCATTGGCGGCACCAGTCAAGCATCGACAGTTTGTCCGGCCGGGGTGGTAAATGCAAGCAACAACAAATATGGGCAAAGATAATTGGCAGCAGAATAAACAGCAGTGCGAGCAGCCAGGAACCTTCAAAGCCGGCATTACTAATCTCCCAATGCGAGGACTGGCTGAACTGCGAGAAGACCAATAGCGTCAACAGGCACAACAAACCCAGCAAAAAAAAGCGGCAAACTTTTTCGCAAATACTTCCATGGTGTCCAGCAAAATCTCCATGACTGGCAGCGATGTAAATTGGTTTTGGGAATTCAGTTCAAATTTCATATTTTCTTTTCGTAGTTAAGGTGGTGCCAGTATTGTGGAAGTTACTATGCTTGCCTATTGTGGAAATCCACAAGTGTGAATTTGCTACCACTCGCCAAATTTCCGCCCACGCCTGGTGTACCATCCGGGTATGATGATCAAGCTCCCCACCCTGTCCCCATTCACCACCTTGCCCGCCCGCAAATGGCGCGGGGTGATTCCGGCATTGCTGGTACTGTTGTTTTTGGCGACGCTGGCGCTGCTACCATGGCAGGCACGGCGGTTGGAGGATATGGAACGGCAAGAGCAATTGATTGCCGATACCCTGTGGCTGGAGCAAACCATTTTGTTTCAGGTGCAGCGCAACGATGAAGTATTGCGCACCCTGGCCAAAGACCTGCAAAACCAGCGCCTGTCACCGGCGGCAGTGCAAATCCGCTTTAACCATCTGCGGGAAAACGAAAAAGAAATTGTCCAGCTTGACTGGCTTGACCAGCACGGCCTGCAGCGCGCCAGTAGCCCGGAATCAGCCACCCCACTGGAGAACAGCACCGGAAAAAATCTGCTGCCATCCAACGCCAGCAGCCGCTGCTGGTTGACCAGCAGCACCCGCCTGCAATGTGCCATCGCAATCAACCACAGCAAAGCCGGGCCAGCAGGCCAACTGATGGTGAGCTACCACTTGCCCGCCTTACTGGAACAAATGGTGCCATGGTGGTTTGCGCAAAACAATCAGGTTTCGCTGCTGGACGGACAGGACAAACTGCTGGCCACGCGCAGCGTGGGTGGGCCGGGACAACATGTGTACACGCACCGGCGCGCGCTCGATCTGTTTGGGGAAACCCTGTATTTGCAAACCGACAGCACCCGCCAGCAACCGCCCATGCTGTCGAATATGCTGGTGGTATCGATTCTGGCGCTGGCGCTGGGCCTGCTGTGGAGTTTGCTGGCGCTGTGGCGCGATATTTTGCGACGCAGGAAAATTGAAGATGAATTGCGCCAGCAAGTGGCTTTCAGTAGCGCCATGGAAAATTCGATTATCGTCGGCATGCGCGCGCGTGACATGGTGGGCAATATCACCTATGTGAATGCGGCCTTTTGCGCCATGGTGGGCTACGCGCGCGAACAAATCATCGGCCAGTTGCCGCCGATGCTGTACTGGGCACCGGAAGCGGTGGAACAGGATCAGGCGCGTTTCGATTTGATGATGGCAGGCCAGGTTTCAAGCAGCGGCATCGAAACCATTTACCTGCGCGCCAATGGCGAGCGCTTTCCCGTGCTGGTACACGATTCGCCCCTGATTAATGAACAAGGCCAGCAAACTGGCTGGATGAGTTCGATTCTGGATATTTCCGAACTCAAACAAGCACAAGCGCTGATGCGCAAACAGCAAGACAAGGTAGAACGCAGCGCGCGGCTGGCCACGATTGGGGAAATTGGTTCCACCCTGGCACATGAACTGAACCAGCCGCTGGCCGCCATTTCCAGCTACGCCAGCGGTGCCATGAATATGATTAGCGCGGGCAAACTCGATGCCCCGGCCCTGCTGCAGGCCATGCAACGCGCGCAAGAGCAAGCGCAGCGCGCCGGGCAAGTGATACGCAGCGTGCATGAATTTGTCAAAAAGCGCGAAGCCAAACGCGAGCTGCTGGATGTGTGCGCACTGATCATCAATTTACTGCCAATGATGCAGTTGCAATCGAAAGCATCGCAGATCAAGCTGGAAGGCGCACTGCTGCCAGCGCCGGGCGCAGACGATGCGCCGTGGCCGCTGGTCATGGCCGATAAAATCCTGATCGAACAAGTCTTGCTCAACCTGAGCCGCAACGCCAGCGAAGCCATGGCCGCTTGCGCACCGGAGCAGCGCATCGTGCGCATCCACGCCAGTTGCGACACGCAGCAAGTGCAAGTGGCGGTAATCGACCAGGGCTGCGGCATTGACGCCAGCGTGGCCGACCAGTTATTTACCCCGTTTGTCACCACCAAGAAAAACGGCATGGGCCTGGGTTTGAATATTTGCCGCAGCGCGATTGAATTTCATGGCGGCACGCTGGAACACCAGCCCAATCCACAAGGCGGCACCATTTTTACGTTTACCCTGCCCTTGCCCACTGCTGAAGAACTGGCGCAGATTGATGCAAATTCACCTTAGTCCAATGGAGCTTGCCCATGTTGCATATTGTTGATGACGAAGCGGTAGTACGCGACGCCCTGCACTGGCTGGCCAGCTCACGCCAGATTGCCGCCACCTGCCACAACGATGGCAGCGCCTTTTTTGCGCTGCTGGAACAAGGCTTTGACTTTGACCCGCAAGGCGACTGCCTGCTGCTGGATGTGCGCATGCCCGGCTTGTCCGGCACCGCCCTGTTCGACCGCCTGACCACACGCAAGTTACAGCGCCGCCTGCCGGTGATTTTCCTGACCGGCCACGGCGATGTACCGATGGCGGTAGACACCCTGAAGCGCGGTGCGTTTGATTTTTTTGAAAAGCCGTTTAACGACAACCAGTTGATGGACCGGGTATTAGAAGCCATGGAAAGCTCGCGCCAGGCCAGCGCACTGGCCCAGGTGTACCAGCGCCTGGACAGCTTGTCGGCGCGCGAGCGTGAAGTGCTGGATTTGATTTTGGCAGGCAAACTCAACAAGGTGATTGCCGACAAACTCGCCATTTCGATGCGCACGGTGGAAGTACACCGTGCCAATATTTTTGACAAAATGCAGGTGCATTCGGCGGTGGAACTGGCGGGGCTGTTGAAGTAGCCCCACCGCTGTTACCACGCCTTCACCACGCTTTACCACGCCTTCACCACGCAGTTACCAGATTATGACCCGCTGCTCCGGCGTCAAATACATCTTGTCGCCGCTCTTGAGCGAAAAGGTTTCATAAAAGCCCGGTTGATTGCGCAGCGTGCCGTTGGTGCGAAATTCTGCTGGCGAATGCACGTCGGACTTCAGGCGCGACAACAGTTCCTGATCGCGTGCCTTGCTGCGCCAGACCTGGGCGAAACCGGCGTAGAAGCGTTGTTCGCCGCTCAAGCCGTCAATCACCGGCGAGGGTTTGCCGCCCAGCGACAGTTTGTAGGCTTTCCAGGCAATTGCCAGGCCGGAATTGTCGGCGATGTTTTCACCCAGGGTTTGTTCACCATTCACATAGTAGCCAGCCAGCGGGCTGTACTGGTTGTATTGCGCTACCAGCGCACGACCCTTGGCGGCAAATTTTTCGCGGTCTTCTTTGCTCCACCAGTCGCGCAAATTGCCGTCACCGTCAAACTGCGCGCCTTCGTCATCAAAACCATGGCTGATTTCATGGCCGATGACCGCGCCGATGGCACCATAATTGACCGCATCGTCGGCTTTGATGTCAAAAAACGGTTTTTGCAAAATTGCGGCCGGAAACACGATTTCGTTTTTCTCGGCGGTGTAATACGCGTTCACGGTTTGCGGCGTCATTTCCCATTCTTCGCGATCAATCGGCTGGCCCAGTTTGGCCAGGTGCCAACGCTTGTCAAATTGCTTGGCGCGCTTGACGTTGCCGATCAAATCGTCACGCGCAATCGTCAGGGCCGAATAATCGCGCCATTTGTTGGGGTAGCCGATTTTGCTTCCCAGCTTGGCCAGTTTGGTGAGCGCCTGTTTTTTGGTGTCCGGCCCCATCCAGTCCAACGTACCAACCCCGGTTTCAAACGATTTCATCAAATTGGCGACCATGGTTTCCATGCGCCGTTTGCTGTCCTGCGAAAAGTGCT
>JBDLSU010000709.1:0-8364 GCA_039799405.1 Pseudomonadota bacterium
TGGATCGCACCACGGCGCAGCGGCGGCCTTTCGATTTGCAACAAACCTGTGGTGAAATCGTCGCCACCATGATGAACCAGATCAAAAATTCCGGCCATACCCTGCTGCAGGATATTGCTCCCGGCATCGTGCTCAACAGTTATCCCGGCCCTTTTGGTCAGGTGATTACCAATCTGATCAACAATGCACTACTGCATGCGTTTGACGGCCGCAGCCATGGGCAGATGACCTTGCTGGCCTATTTGCAAAATCCGGAAACGGTGTGCATCCAGTTTCGCGATAACGGCAACGGCATCAGCGAAGCCAATCTGGGGCGCATTTTTGATCCGTTTTTTACCACCAAGCTGGGCCAGGGTGGCAGTGGCCTGGGTTTATCGATCAGCTACAATATTGTCACATCACTATTGAATGGCAGCATCAAAGTTCATAGCAATATTCACCATGGCACCACTTTTGTGCTGGAGTTACCACTGTTACCAATGAATTCGGCCGCCTCTGCCGAATAGCGGCAGCCTGTGCGCCAGCGCGGGCAAAAATCGCGCAAGCCGGGCATTTTGCGGTACATTAACAGCATTATTGGCGCGCACTTTTGACTCAGGAGATCCGCACCATGACAGCCGTCAGCGATGGTCTGGCCCATTTAAGCAAACTCTTCGTCGGCCAATTGCCACGTCGCATGGCAGATATTGCCGAACACTTCCACGCTTTGCTGGATCAGGAGTGGGATCTGCTGCGTCTGGACATGTTGCACCGCCTGGTACACGGCCTGACCGGTTCGGCCGGAACCTTTGGCCTGCCCCAGGTCAGCCAGGCGGCACAACAACTGGAACAGGCACTGGCGCGCCATCTGGGACAATTGCAGCCGCCCGCCGACTGTGGTGCATTGCGAGCGACGTTTCAACATTTGCTGGGCGTGGTGGAACAAGAGCTGGGCACCCCTTCCAGCCAGATCAAGCCCACCTTCAAACGGCCGTTGCGCTCACCCATGGTGTATGTGGTGGATGACGATGCCGAACAAACAGAGCACTTGCGCCATGTGCTGGTAGCGGCCAATTATCAGGTGCGTTGTTTTACCACGGTTGAACAGTTTCGCCAGGCTTGCGAGCAAAAAGCCTGGCCCAATGTGGTGATCATGGATGTCATCTTCCCGGAAGGGGCCAAAGCCGGTTTGCTGGCGATTGCCGAATTACGCGCCCAGTGCCCCCCCGATCTGCCGGTGATTTTTACTTCAGTGCGGGACGATCTGGAAGCGCGTCTGCTGGCCTACCGCGCCGGGGCCGCGCGCTACCTGGTAAAACCGGTGTATCCCAACCTGCTGCTCGACCTGATGGCCCGCATCACGCTGCGTGCGCCGACCGAACCGTACCGGGTGTTGTTGATCGATGATGATTTGTTGTTGGTGCAAGCAATTAGCGCCATGTTGCGCCAGGCCGGCATGAAGGTGCGCAGCGAAAGCTCGGCCATCAAGGCCACCCAGGCACTGCCCGAATTTAACCCGGATGTGTTGTTGCTCGACCTGTATATGCCCAATTTTAATGGCACCGATCTGGCGATGGTATTGCGGGAACAGGATCAGTATGCCGCGCTGCCGATTATTTTCCTCTCGACCGAAACCGATCTGGCCAAGCAAAATGTGGCACTCAAACTGGGCGGCGATGACTTTTTACTGAAACCGGTGCAAGCGCTGCCGCTGATCCAGGCGGTCAGCAACCATGCCAAGCGGCGTCGCGAAATCCTGCAGTCCAGCCATCTGGAATACCAGCGTGAACTGGATAACAGCCATCAGGAATTCAAACAAAAAATCATGCGCGAGCAAGACCATGAGCGCCATCTGCATGCCGATTTTTTAAACAATCTGTGTACCCCCTTGCGCACGCCGTTGAACCTGATTCTGGGCTATGCCCAGTTATTGCAAATGAAGCCGGAAGGCAATGACGACAATCCCGATTCGGTGATCGAGAGCGCGCAGGAAATTGCCCGGGCCGGGCAGCAGTTGCTGAGCACCATCAATGATTTGCTGGATTTATCGAAAATTGATGCCAACCGCATGGAAGTGCAGTTGGGGCCGGTGTGGCTGGACGAAGTGTTGCTGGCCAACGAGTCAGCGATGCAACCGCTGGCACGCGCCAATGCGGTCAATCTGGTTTTTTCACAGCAGGAACGCAAAAACATCATGCTGCGCTCCGATGGCAACCGCCTGATTCAAATCCTCAATTATCTGGTGCATTATGCCATCCGACACTGTAGCGCCCCGCACACCATCAGCGTCAACTGGCATATGAGCAACCACCATACAATGCGCATCGTAATCCAGAGCAAGGATGGTGCGCCAACTGGCGGCCAGTGGCAGCGCATCATCCAGCGCAATCATGAAGCCGGTGCCAGCGAAAGCCAGATCGGCCTGCTCATCAGCCACTGTCTGGCGCAATTGATGGGGGCACGGCTGGGGGTGGACGAAGTACTGGAGCAGACGCTGTTCTGGCTGGAATTGCCGCAACTGTCCGATATCGACAGCCAGCATCCGGACGACAGCACCGGCCCGGTACGACCCGGCCACTTTGGCAAACGCAAGGTGCTGTACATTGAAGACAGTGTCACCAACCAGCGCCTGATGCGCAAAATTCTGTTGCGCCGCCCGCACCTGACTCTGGAAGAAGCACCGAATGCCGAAGTTGGCTTGCCGCTGGCACGTACCCTGCAGCCCGACCTGATATTGCTCGACCTGAATTTACCCGGCATGAGTGGCTACAGCGCGCTACCGGAACTGCGCCGCATCCCTGGCCTGGAACACACCCCGGTGATCGCAATTACCGCCAATGCCATGAAAGGCGATGCCGAACGCGGCCTCGGTGCCGGTTTTTCTGCGTATGTGGTCAAGCCGGTCGATATCAACCGGCTGTATGCACTGCTGGATCAGTTGGTGCCAGCCAGTGCAAGCTAGCCTGACCATGATCAGCGCACCAACCGGCATCCGCTTGCGCCTGCCAGGCTGGCTGCTGGTCGCTGCGCTATGGCTGTGTCCGGCGCTGCTGCTGGCCGCTGACAACAACCAGCGCTGGGCTCAGTTGTCTGACAGTGTATTTCAGCATCTGACCCCGGAACAGGGCTTGCCCAATCTGGCAACCGTATCACTGGCGCAAGACCAGACCGGTTTTCTCTGGATTGGCACCCAAAACGGCCTGGCGCGCTGGGACGGCTACCGCTTCCGCAATTACCAGCCCGCCGTCAATGACCGCACCAGCCTGCCCGATAACATTATCCGGGTCTTGCATACTGACCCACAGGGACGCCTCTGGATCGGCACCAATACCGGTGGACTGGCGCGCTACGATGCGCTGCATGACCGTTTTGAGCGCTTCCCGGTCGGGCCGAAGGGCAGTTCCAGCAGCACCATTTTTGCCATTGCCGACGATGGACTCGGTGGCATCTGGGTCGGCACCCGCGCCGGGCTGGATCATTTCCACGCTGATGGCAAAATCAGCCATCTGCGCCACGACCCGGCCAATCCGGAGAGTGTACCCGGGGGCAAACTCACCACCTTGCTGCGCGATCAGAATGGCCAGCTCTGGATCGGCAGCACCCACGGCCTGGCGCGACAACAGGGTCAGAGCGAACGCTTTGGCCGCGTACCCTGGCCCAATGCCCCGGTAGTACGCAGTCTGGCGCAAAGCCGCAATGGCCGGATCTGGATCGGCACCGAAAGCCAGGGCATCTGGTATCTGGATCCTGCGATTGATGCGGCCCCGGAGCAACCACAACAGCCCGGCTTGCCACGCCCGCTGAAGACCCCGGCCGACCCCGACAGCAACAACCCTAACCGCAGTCAGGGCACCATCAGCACCATCGTCGAAGCACGCCCGGGGGAAGTCTGGATCGGCTCCTTTGGCAATGGCATTCTGGTGGTCAATACCACAACCTTGCAAAGTCGCCGCATTGTGCATGACGCCGGGCTGACGGTCAGCGTTGCCAATAATGTGATCATGAACCTGCTACGCGACCGCTCCGGCTTGCTGTGGATCGCAACCCAGCGCGGAATTTCCCGTACCGATCCGGGACAAAGTGCGGTGCTTAGTCTGTTCAGCGGCGTAAGGCGTCCCGGCCATATTGTCGGTTCCGACATTCTTTCGGTTTCAACCATGCCCGATGGCCGGATCTGGCTTGGCATGCGCAATGGCGGCATCAATATCGTCAATGCCCAGGCCAACCAAATCAGTTGGCAAGCACCGGATTTTGCCCCCGGCGCTGCCAAAAATCCGCTGGCCGGTGTGTACGCCAGCCACATCTGGAACGATGGCAGCGTATTCCTGGCAACCGGTAGCGGCTTGTATCGCACCAATTTACAGGCCACCCGACTACAGCGCATCAGCACACCGCCGCGTGCCGACACGGCCCGGGTCACCACCTTGCTGGCCGATGGCCCGCGCCTGTGGCTGGGTGGCCCGGACGGGTTGTGGTATATCGAACCGGGGCGCAACAACAACGCAGCCATGCGCGCGCCGGGAGCCGGTGCGCTCGATAATGCTTTTATCCTCTGCATGGAACGCCAGGACGATGGCACCCTGTGGATCGGCACCCACGACAACGGGCTCTTCCGCTATCACCCCTCAAGCCAGCAGTTGCTGCACCTGCCAGCGCGCCCGGATGACAGCCATGCCCTGTCGCATGGCCTGGTCGCCGGCATGCTGTTTGACCGGCGCGGTCGTCTGTGGATCGCGACCCAGGGCGGCGGCATCAATATACTGGAACACCCCGGTGCCAGCCAGCCCGGACCATTTCAGCATTTGAATACCACCCATGGCTTGCAAAACAATATGGTCAACAAATTGCTGGAAGATGAGCAAGGCCAGATTTGGGCCAGTACCGATACCGGACTGGCCGTGATTGATCCACAAACGCTGCAAATCCGGGTGCTTGACCAAGCCGACGGGGTTGCCATTCAGGGCTATTACGCCAATGTCGGGGCCAGAACTGCCAGCGGCGAATTGCTGTTTGCCGGTTCGGCCGGCCTGACCGTGGTGCGTCCGGAACGGCTCCAGCCCTGGCAAATGAATCCGCCCCTGGTGGTCACCGAACTCAGGCTGGGTACGCAAAGCGTCAATGCCAACAGCCTCAATCCCTCTTTTGCAACGCTTGCCGCCCATCCGCAATCAGGCGATCCGCTACTTACCTTGCGGCCCCAGGCCAATAGCATGACACTGGAATTTTCCGCACTCGACTATTCTTCGCCGCAACGCAATCGCTATGCTTACCGGCTTGAAGGCTACGATAGCGGCTGGATCAATACCGACCCCAGCCGCCGCAACGTCACTTATACCAATTTACCACCCGGCGACTACCAGTTGCGCCTGCGCGGCTCGAATCGCAATGCAGTCTGGAGCGAACACGAATTAGTCCTGCCGGTTCGGGTATTGGCGGCCTGGCATCAAAGCTGGTGGTTCCGTTTGCTGGTATTGCTGTGCATCAGCGCTGCCGTGATTGCCCTGGTTCAGGTAAGAACCCGTTATTTGCGCCGGCGCCAACAGGAACTCGAATTACAAGTCGAACAGCGCACGGCGGCCTTGCGTCAGGCCCAGACGCAACTGGTACAGCAGGAAAAAATCGGTGCCCTTGGTGCCCTGGTGGCCGGGGTGGCCCATGAAATCAACACCCCGCTCGGCACCGCGCTGATGGCCATCTCCGGTGCCAGCCACGTCTGGCAACGCCTGCGCGAGGCCATGGCTGGCGAACGCATGAGCAAGTCCGAACTGCAAGCGGCCACCGACGAAGGCAGTGAATTTACCGCACTGGCAATGCGCACTGCCACCCGTGCGGCGGAAATGATCAACAGTTTCAAAACGATTGCGATACCGTTTGAAACCGAACACCGGGTTGATCTGGATTTGGCCTCGTACCTGCCCGAGATGGCCATGCCGGTCCGCACCAGGTTGGAACAGGCCGGCCACAGCCTGAAGATTGAAGTCGAACCCGGTCTGGTGCTGCATACCGTGGCCGAAGCGCTGACCGAAGCCCTGAACCGGATCCTGGCGAATGTGGCCGATCACGCCTGGCCGCCTGGCAGTGCGCCCGGCAGTGTAGCCACTTGTGTGCGGATTCTGGCTTACACCACCCGCCCGAATATGTCTGCCAGCGAGACCCCGGAGGTGGTGATCAGCGTCAGCGATAACGGCGCAGGCATTGCAGAAGCTGCCCTGCCGAAGGTGTTTGATCCCTTCTTTACCACCCGCAGCGGCACCGGGGGCCATATCGGGCTGGGCCTGCATGTGGCCTTCAACCACATCACCCAGCGCCTGCATGGCAAGCTTGCGATTGTCAGCAAACCCGGGCAAGGCACCACCGTGACGATCCGCTTGCCGCTACGCTAAACGGCGGCGGCTTATTTTTTCCCCAAGTCAAATTTTTGTAGAATCGCCCCTTCAAACCAGGCTTTCAGCATTTGTTCTTCATGCACGTAAGGGCTACTGACCATGCGCCGCTTTTGGGCAAACTGACTATCGACCAAATCCACACCGTCACTCTCCAGTACTTTCTTGTCCACATTCATGAGCGTATAGTCAAAACTGATGGCGGGATAATCAGATTCATTTATCACCCGAAAACGCTCACCGCGCGAGTTGAGTTTTATTTGTCCGGCCAAATTAAGATCAGTTACCCTCACTTCCAGCACATAGCCCTCTGGCAATTGCTTGGTCAGCCGCCTGAAAATATTAACAAATTCCTTGCTCACAATATCGAGTGCAGAGGCCGGGGATTGATCCGCTACCGCGATATCGGTAAATTTCTCGGGATTGACCCAGTCTATTTTCAGCTCACCGGCCAACGCCCCCTGTGCCAGCAATACACTGGCGATTAAGATTGCCAACTTCATTCGTCTTCCTTTATGCGGGTAAGTTTTATGCGGGTAAGTTTTATGCGGGTCAATAACCCGGTCTGGATAAAAGCCAGGGGGATTGACCATACCGCCCCTGGCTGGCGCAACGAGCGTTGCTGCTGCGACCTTATTTTTGTATCATGCCGACTTTTTGCACCAGATGCTCGCGCTTGAACCAGTCCTTGAGCATTTGCTCTTCAAACTTGAACTGGCTGTTACTGGTATTGATTTTGGCAGCAAAATCGAGGTCACGCAATTCTTCCTTGCCCGATGCGACCTCGCGCTGTTGCTCATCCCTGATACTGTAGCTGAACTTGAGTTTGGGCCAGTCGATGTCTTTGACAATGCGGTAGTTTTTGGTCGAGTGTGACAACCTGTAGCGCACCTCACCTGCCAGATCCACATCCTCTACACTCACTTCCATCACGTAACCCTGCGGCAAATGCTTGCTGAGGCGAGCAAAAATCTGCTTGAATTCGGTCTTCACGGTGTTCAAGGCATCGGCCGGGCTTTCCTCGCCGCTGCGAATGTCGGTAAATTTCTCCGGATTGACCCAGTTGACCCGGGCCTCACCAGCGCTTGCGCCTGGTGCCAGCAAAGCACAGGCGATAAAAATGATGGTCTTCATATTTCCCCCCTAATACGGCAGAACAAACATTGCCAATCCAGTCCGGCAATCAGCATACCGGCGGCAAAGCTTCAGCATTCACTTTCCACGCCCGGTCATATTCTAGCAAGACCGCCAAATCCTGCGCCACTTTGGGGCCGAGTTTCTTTGTTATCAGGTGTAACATCATGTCAATGCACAAGCACACGCCGCCGCCTGTGACCAGGGTATCCTGATCGACCAGACTCGAATGCACCACCTCTACATTGGGATACAAATTGCCCATTCGTGTCACCGGAGATAATTCGCCTTCGACTCCGCGCTGGCGCGTGGTGGCTTTCTTGCCATCGAGCAAACCGGTGGCCCCAAGAATCATGCCGCCGGTACAAACCGCCCCGATCACCGACTGACTGGCACGCTTGCGGAAAAAATTCAGCGTGGCTTCATTATTGACATGATCCACCCAGGTGGCACCACCGGTAATGACGATCACATCCATTTCCGGCAAATCATCAAAGCCATAATCGGCCACGATCTTGAAGCCATTGGCCAGTTTGACGATGCCAGCGGTTGGGGCAAAACTGAAAATCTCAATTTGCGGTGCAATCCGGCGCGCAATCGACAATACGCCCAGGGTTGCCACGTCAATCGGTTCCACACCATCAAAGAAGAAAATGCCAAATTTCATCACTGCCTCCCAAATCGGAAAAGTTGTTAGCACAGTATGGCCAGCAACTTGCAGCCGGTCAAGACAAATGACGTATTGCGCCACAAAGCCGACAAGAACAGGTATCATGCATGCCCATGAATACCTCTGCCCCCCTTGATTCGCTGCGCACTGAAATTGCCGCAGCCGCCGCCCGCCTGATCGCCGAAGAAGGCGCAGATT
>JBDLSU010000710.1:0-5025 GCA_039799405.1 Pseudomonadota bacterium
CAGTTTTCAAAGGAGGCAGTAAACCTTAATTTTCATTTGTTTACAACAATAATTTTTACTATCTCACGGCAACATTTTTTAAGTGCTTGATTGTAAACATGTTTTGATGCGATTGCCCTGGAGGCCAAGGGTTTGTTTCGCGGGCGCGATGAACATGATGCTCGCTTTGCCCGGCGCTATATCTGGCAGCGCATCATTGAGTTAGGCTGGACTCCAGAGCGGTTTTCCAAATTTGAAAACAGTTTGGGCTATGCCGAGCGAATTACTAGCGAAAAACGCACGGAGCGCATTTCAAAAAAATACCAATGGATCGGGCTGCACGAATACTTGGGGCATTTGTCGGATTCGTTGTTATTCAGGGAATGGGACGCCCCGGCAAGACCGGTTCGAGGTGCGTGGGAACTGGGCCAAAGAGACTATCACCCCGAATTGGCACTTGAGACCGGGCGCAAGACGGAGGAACAGACCAATGCGGGGCCACCACGATGGTGGGGAGTGGACAGCCCAATCCCAACATTTACATCCCAAATTGAAAAGCGAAACTGGGTGCAGTCTGATTTTGAACCCTTTGAGCAGTACCTCCGAATCGATCATGCCCAACGTCGCTGGGTGGTATTGAAAAATCACCTCAATTTTGAAGAAGATTTGGGGTTTGGAGTAAAGAAGTACACCACCGCACAAATGGCCCAGTGGATTGACGTGCGAACGTTCCTGATCCCCGATTCCCAATTGGCAAAACGCCTCAAAGTGTTAAGATCCAAAAACTTCTATGGTGATGGCTGCGAGGTTCCACACGTATACCAATGCTGGATGTCCGAATACCCTTGGCATCCTTCCTTCAAAGAAGTCAATGAACACTGCCTAAACAATAATATTTGGTTCCGGAAGTTGATTGATGGATTTTTCTATTTGCCGGTTTGTGATATTTCTGACGATGACCGGCGGATTTTGCTGCCAGCACCTTCATTGCATAAGGCATTGGGGGAAGTACTGGGTCATCCATTAAGTGCACCGACGTTGGGAGTAGGCGGGTTCATGGAAATCCATGACCGTACAGGCTGTTGCATCATAAAAGCGTCCATAAAACAAGGTGCCGTTTTGATGATCGATGAGTCCGTATTAACAACATTCCTAAAAGCAAAGAAGCTAACGCTGGTCTGGGCTGTGCTGTCCGAAAAGACCGCTTGGGATGGAGCGCATCATGTCGGCGGGATGAACAACCAAAGTGCGGTCTATGTACTAAGGCAAAAAGGGAAAATAACCGGTGGCCATACCCACGGCGAAAAACTTTGAACATGATCGCCGCGTGCGGTTGGCAGTGCTCTCCTTGGTCTGCGAACGATTCAATTAGATCGTACCAAATTAGCAACTACCACCTCATTCTGATCGAAATGCCGGTCGGTAATTTGAAATGAAAAAGGCGCTTGCGCGCCTTTTAGCTAAAGATGTTTCGCTTCTACGAGAGGCGTTCCCAGCGTTGTCATCGGCGATGATAAAGAGGTAGGATTGACATGTCAAGCGGCGCTCTCAGTGAATTGATGGAATTCAGCCAGTGCCCTAAGCGACAACATTGACCACTTTCCCAGAATCAGCCATAGCTGAGGTCGGGTCTACAAAATCGTCAATTCGCAGTGGCAACAACGGACGTTGTAGTTTTTTCTTCTTGGGGTTGAATCGCGCAGGATTAGGCATCTGTTAATGTAAGTCCTGGCGATAGGAACCCGCATTTTACGCGCACCTACGGGAATGGAGGTGGATAACAAACCAAGTCGTTGCTGAACTGAACGCACTCCTGCCACTGCGAGCAACACGCCCCCGAATCCAGACATGATAATGAGCAGCAGTGCGTTGGGGTAAACCAGTCCAAAAATTTCACTACCGAGGCCGCATACCCCACCTCAAGTCGAATACAGCAATATCAATCGCACAAATACACTTCAGCATCAATCCAACCCGCCGCCAAACCGGTAACCACCACCGCAATTTGCTTGTGCAGTGACACTGGCAACCCCGCGTCCGCCTGCCTGAGCACATTCAAAGCCTGCAATCAGATTTGCCGCCCCCAGAATTTGATCAATTAGACATTTTTTCAGGAAATCAAGCATGCAATGGGCTTTCCTTTGGCCTGCTGATCAGGTCAGTACAAGGGGCACGAATCATCGGCTAAACACGGGGTTAATGAACGCCGTGTTCATTCCCCATACCGTAGTATTCGGAGCCCCCTTCTTTTTCCTCACGCCAATATTTAATCTCCAAATCAACCGCTTTTTCATCAAGCACGCAAACGCCACCGTCAGAATAGTTATACCAATCATCGAAAGTGATTTCCTGGAGCAACGCCGTTGCAGCTTCGATTGACAGTGACGAATCAGTGATTACTGGTGCATACGGCGAAAGCCATTCATGAAACAGGCAATTATCGGGCAGGTTGGCAAGTTCCCACCACCCGCGATATTTCTCAAACGTGCGCCTGGCACAATCGGCTTGATAATTCGCCTCGTCTATGTCAGACCAAGTGCCTTGTGCCATTTTTTCAGTACGATGCTGGTCTCGTGCCAAGAAAAAATCAGACCAATCCGCTGGCGCGTCTTCAGCCCAGTCACACCAGCGACACGTAATGCCAACTTGATCCCAGCGAGTAACGGTTTTGACCAAGGCGATTTTGCTTTTGGCAAACACCCATTGATAGTCATCCAGATAAATTTGGTAAGGGCCGCAGCGCATGCCCATGGCTGCATAGGGAAATTCTGCACGATGGGCTTGCCAGAATTGTTCCAGCTCCTGGAGCGTGTGCAAAACAACGTAGATGGCTTCACCGTTGATGAGGGTCCGTTCTGGCAAAGGAAAATCAATTGGTCGCAAGCGCTTCTCAGCCGGGGGAATCGAGCCCCTGATCAATTCAAGCGTGTACTGGTTGTCAGGTGGTTGGACGCCACGAATCGCATGCCACAGCACATCGCTAATATCCACGGCACATTCAGCATCATCCATGGCCAGATTAATAAATAATCGCAATGACCCTTCGCTAATTTTGTGCTGATAAGTCATATTGATACGAAGCATTTCAAATAACGCCCCTCGCTGAGCGGGGTCTAATAACAGTAACAGCGGCGCATGTTCAGGCAATGCCCTGAGCCGCTGCTTGATCATGAGCCAAACCGGCCACACCGATTCGATTGTAATTCTGGTGTGCAAGGCCATAGTCACTAATCCGGCCACGGTTTTAATCTTGACCGTGCGCGGGATGGTTTCACGAACGGAAAACAGCAATTGAAAGGCATCATCAAGTAACTGCTCGCTAATGCCCAAATCAACCCAAAAGGTTGATTCCTGTCGATAAGGAAGGCCAAGCCTTGCGCTGGTGATCTGGCGCGCGAAAAAATCTTCCAGAAGCTCCGGAAGCTCGGTGTTATCAGGTTCGTCGTTTTCGTTCATGATTTTTGGCAAAAGTTGCACACATTAAGTTAACCGGATGAATTTTACCATTCCTTGGCAAGGGGACGCATTGGTCTTTGGTGTGCAACTTGCTTGTTGTGGCAACCTCATCAACAGAATAATATCTGGCAATCCGGCCCGCATCGAAGTCCTGCGCGCCGGAAAATTGCGTGGCATCGATTTTCCGCTGCAGCGGGTTGCCTGCGCCAATGCGCTGCCCTGAGTCCGCACCGGGGTTTGAGTCGAAGCGGCCTGGTCAGCGCCATTCGCGGCGTGACAGGTAATTTGAACTTGCTCTCGCCCATCGCAGAAGATGGCTGGCTGCTGACTTTTACCCCATTCCGGATTTTGTGGCTTATTTTTTCCCGGTCGCGCGTTTGGCTTGCTCAAACTGCTCCGGCGTCATATGGCGCTCGGCCATTTTCATGTTTTCGGTGGCGGTGGTATTGCCGCTACCTGCAGCCAGTGCAAACCAGCGATAGGCTTGCACCATATCCACTTTCACGCCCTGCCCTTCGGCATATAACACGCCCAGCCCGTTTTGCGCAGCGGCATTGCCCTGTTGCGCGGCTTTGCGGTACCAGTCGGCGGCTTTGCCAAAGTCGGCTGGCATGCCCTGGCCTTGCGCGGCCATCAGGCCCAGGTGGTATTGGGCCTGGGCGTCGCCCTGAGCGGCGGCTTTGTGGTACCAGATCAGCGCTTCGGCATAGTCTTGCTTCGCACCCTGGCCAACCCGGTAGATCACGCCCAGATTGTATTGCGCCAGCGGGTCGCCCTGCTCGGCGGCTTTGCGATACCAGGACAGTGACATTGCCTCGTCGGTAGCGACGCCTTCGCCCCGGCTGTACATGCTGCCCAGATCAAACTGGGCGAAGGCGTCGCCCAGTTCGGCGGCCTTGCTGATCCAGGCAAAGGCCTGTTTGAAATCCTGTGTAACGCCGCGCCCCTTGGAATACATCAAACCCAGCTTGTACTGGGCGGAGGGCCAGCCTTGTTCGGCCGATTTGGTGTACCAGGTAACGGCTTCGGCTTCGTCGCGGGTGCCGCCCAGGGCTTGCTCCAGCATGCTGGCCAATTGGCTTTGCGCCACTTTGTCGCCTTGCTCGGCGGCTTTGCGATACCATTGCCGCGCCTGCGCCAGGTCTTGCGCGACGCCCTGGCCTTTGCTGTACATGACGCCCAGGCGATATTGCGCCTGCACATTGCCGCCTTTGGCCAGCTTGTTGAATTCGGTCAATGCCACTTTGAATTGCGCCGCGTTATAGGCCTTGATGGCTTCCGACATGCCGGCTGTTGCACTGCCAGCCCAGGCCAAGGTCAAACCGAGCGCTACCTTTTTCCACCATTGCATCTTGTTCACCTGTTCCAATGAGGCAGTGCATAGCGATGGCTACACACTGCCTCAGGTTTGTCAGGCCACTGCCACAGCGCAGGGCCGACGCGATTAATACATGTGTTGACCGCCGTTGATGGCGATGTTGGCACCAGTCAGGAAGGCAGCTTCTTCCGATGCCAGATAGGCCACCAGACCGGCAACTTCTTCCGGTTTGCCCAGACGCGACATGGGAATTTGCGGAATGATTTTGGTAT
>JBDLSU010000711.1:0-2913 GCA_039799405.1 Pseudomonadota bacterium
ACGCTGGAGCCAGACGAAGGGCGGGATCAATTTGATTTTGCCTGGCACGATGCCAATGGGCGCTACGCAGTGCAAGTCAAATCCTCAGTCAATCAATTTACTTTGCCCGATGTCACGCGCTGGGCCAACGCCTTGCAAGCGGCGCGTAGCGATGAGCAATGCAAGCTGATCCTGCTTGGAAACTTTCACAGAAAAATGGAAGGCGTTGCCGCCATTGATGATGTTTCGATCTTTCAAAAAAATCTGGATTTGGATGGCTTGACGAATGAGGCGGCACACCTGCTTGGCATGTTCATGGAAACCCACGGTCAGTACGCGGGTACTGCGGCGCAGCGCGAACTGGGCGTACACAGCCTGATGGGCGCACTGCTGCAAGCGGCCACGCACCGTTGCAATATGCGCCCACGTCGGTAATGCGCGGCGAATTGCGCGACAAGCCGATGGCGCTGCTGTTCAAAACGCTGGCTACGCAAAGCCAGGGGTTATGTGTGCTGACCACACGCTATGAAATTGCGGATTTAAATGGCTTGCAGGGCCGGGGTGTGCAGCAACACACTTTGCTGCGTCTGGGCAAAGACGCCGGGGTGACTCTGCTGCGCAGCTTGCAGGTGCATGGGCGCGATGGGGAATTGGCAGAGTTGGTGGAAGAGGTAAAAGGCCATGCCCTGACTCTGAATTTGCTCGGCAGCTATCTGCGTGATGCTCATGGCGGTGATATCGCCAAGCGTGATCAAATCGATTTTATCGATGCCGATCTTGAAAAGGGTGGGCATGCGTTTCGAGTAATGGACGCTTACGTAAAATGGTTGGAAGATGCCGATGGTGATGTGGACGCCAAGCAGCGGGGCCGTATTGCGCTGGCTTTGCTCAAATTAATGGGCTTGTTTGACCGGCCTGCCACCATCGATTGCCTGACGGCCTTGTGGCAAGCGCCAGTGATACTGGGTTTGACCGACGCGCTGGAAAATATCAGCGAAGCCCGGCGCAATATCGCCTTAAAGCGGTTGGAAGAAGCCCAACTGCTGACGCAGCAACAAGACGCCAGAGGCAGATTGCAAGCGCTGGATGCCCACCCTTTGCTCCGTGAATATTTTGCCCAACGTTTAAGCACTGAACAAAGCGACGCCTGGCAAGAGGCACATGCGCGGCTCTACACGCATTTGCGGGATACCACCAAAGACCAACCAAAGCCTACATTGGAAGATTTGCAGCCGCTCTACCAAGCGGTGGCGCACGGCTGTTTGGCGGGGATGCAGCAGCAAGCCTGTGATGAGGTGTATAGCAAACGCATAATGCGTGAGGGTGAATACTACAGCACGAAAAATCTCGGCGTGTTTGGTACAGATTTGGGTGCAGTGGCGTGCTTTTTCGAGCAGGAGTGGCATTGCGTTTCGCCTGCGTTGCGTGAATGCGATCAGGCCTGGTTGCTGAACGAAGCTGCATACCGTCTGCGCGCTTTGGGACATCTGAGAGAAGCCACAGAACCGGGGCGTGCAGGGTTGTCGATGAACATTCAACTTCAGAATTGGTATGAGGCAGCCAAGGGTGATGGCAACCTTTCCGAACTGGAGCTGCGACTTGGCGATGTTGGCGGGGCGGTGCAGTACGCGGAACAAGCAGTGAGTTACGCTGATCTCAGCGTTGATGCATTTCAGCGGCTGTCCAAGCGTGCCGCTCATGCTGACGCGCAGCATCAGGCTGGCCATGCGGATGTCGCCAAGGCGCTGTTTGCACGGGCGGAAGTGATGCAGGCTGAATGGCAACCTGACTGCCCGATGCTGTATTCCTTGCAAGGTTTTCAGTACTGCGAACTATTGCTGGCCGCACCGGAAGCGGCTGCGTGGCGGTGTAGTGTTGAGGTTGAAAGCAGGCAGCGGGAAGGCGGCTTGCCATCGGTGCATGGCGCAGCACAACTATCCGTGCAGCGCATTGCCAAGCCACTGGCCGCAACCGCCATTACCGCGCACAGCCAAAGCTGCGGTTTGCTGGCCGAACGGGTGGCGCAGACGCTTAAAATTGCCGAGCGTAATAACTGGCTACTCGACATCGCCCTCGCCCACCTCAGCCTGGCCCGCGCCAGCCTGTTTGCCACCATTCTGGCAAAACAGCCAATCGCGCCATGCCAGCAGCAAATGCAGCAAGCACTGGACGGCCTTCGTCGCGCTGGCACCGCTGACCATCTACCCCGCGCCCTGCTCACCCGCGCCTGGCTACTGGCCCACAGCGGACAACATACAGCCAGCGCCAGAGGCACCGACAGCGCCCAAACCGACCTGGACGAAGCATGGGAAATCGCCGAGCGCGGCCCCATGCCGCTGTTTATGGCCGACATCCACCTCTACCGCGCTGGCTTGTTCCACCAGATTCAGCCGTATCCGTGGGAAAGCCCCGAGGCCGACGCAAAAGCCGCGCGCCAACTGATAGAAAAGCACGGCTACCTGCGCCGTTTGCCCGCCTTGCAAGTAGTAGAGCAGGCGTTGGCAAGCACCATCAGCCAATAGCGTGAGTTCCCACACCACTGAAACCATGTAATCCATCCCTATTTACGCTTGTCGAAATTACCCTTTCAGGGGATAATCTGCCCATGGAAAAATCCACCCCACACTACAAGCTAGGCGACATCCTGGCGCAAATGACGACGGTACAGGAAATGAACCTCACCGTTTCCGCCCGCACTGGCATTCGCGCGTGTGGCATGTCCCAGCTTGATGCTTTGGCGGTGGTGCGCGGATTGCGCAGCAAGCATTTTTACAAAAGCATGACCACCCACGCCGACCACCGGGTCTGGCAAGACGTGTATCACGGGCAATGGAAGGGGATGGCGCTTTATATCAAAATCCAGCGGGCGGGGGAGTTTTTTGTAATTTCGTTTAAGGAGCTATAGGATGGCAAGCAAATGGAATGGGCAGCCTT
>JBDLSU010000712.1:0-3245 GCA_039799405.1 Pseudomonadota bacterium
GCGTGGTGCCGCGATGCGGATTTTGCGCGATATGCAGATCGAATTTCTGGGTGCGCCGGAAAGCGTGGAAGTGGAGCAAGCCTTGCCGTTCCGTCCGCCCCACCGCGCCATGGCACCGGGATCGACCCGCATCGGCATTGTCGGTGGCGGGGTCGGTGGTTTGATCAGCGCGCTGGAACTGGTGCGTTGTGGCTACCGCGATATCACGATTTTTGAAGCCGATGATGAAGTCGGCGGCAAGGTGCTGACTCATCAGATTGGCGATGAATATATCGAACTGGGGCAAAACTTTTTTGGCGATTCTTTCCGTCATGTACTGGATCTGGCGGTGGAACTGGGTTGCCAATTGACCCAGAATGAACTGACTTTCCAGTTGTGGGATGAGAAATACGGCTTTGAAGAGGCCCCGGTACGGCGTACCACCCGCGCCTGGAGCGAAGCGATGACCAAGGCCTCGCGCAATCGCATGAACCCACCTTTACCCTTGCCCAGCTTGCATCAGGATATCGATATTCCGTTCAGCCAGTATTTGCAAAAATACCGGCTGCGCCCACCCACGACCATGTACTACTTTGACTGGAATGCGATGGGGTATGGGCTGGATCTGGATATTTCTGCCGCGTATGTGCTGCCCTATATCAGTGTGGTGGCGGCCTTGGGCAATAGCGTGTATGTCACCAAAGGTAATCGCAGCTTGTGGACTACACTGGCCGCGCATCTGGCCAGCCAGTGGGGCGTCAAAATCTTGCGTCAGCACCCGGTAGAACAGGTCGTGAGCAGCGGTAATGGTCTTGACGATAAGGTGCGGGTGCAGGCGGCTGGCCAACAATTCGAGTTTGAAGAAGTGGTACTGGCACTGCCACCGAAGCAACTCATCGATATTTTGCCCAAAGATGACCCCTTGCAGCCGTATTTGCCGCAGTTCCGCTACCTGGGTTATGTGATGCATTCGTTCCGTGCAGACGGCTTGTTCAAGGATGGCGGGGTGTTTATACCGGAATATGCCAAGGTGCTTGGCAAACCGATGCTGATCCAGGCTTGTCACGGCCATTCCGGCTGGTATATCACGGGTCAGTTTTCAGCCGATTATTCACCCTCGCTGGATCAGCACAGTTCCTTGCCTGTGGCTGAACTGGAACAGAATGTGGTGGCGCTGGTGGAAAAGATGGGCGGTAAGCTGACCGAAATGGGGCCGCAGAGAAACTGGGAATATTTTCCGCATCTGCGGGAAAATGTGGTGCCAAACTTGCGAGCGATTGAAGGCTTGCAGGGCCAGCGTCATATCTGGACTACCGGTTCGTGGCTGTCGTTTGAAACCACTGAGCATGTGGCCCGCCACGCGCGGCATCTGGTGCGTACCTGTTTTGATCCGGCCTATGAAGCGGCGTCACCGGAGCAAGACTAGCGACTGACGCTTGCGACTTGCGACTTGCCACTGGCAAGTCGCCGGTGGCAAGCAAGTTGTGGGCTGGTAGTGCTACAGCAGCGTTTGCACCGACGCCACGCCAATTTCGGCACTACCCTCGGCCAGATGCAGTTGCAGCGTCTGGCCGGCCTGCAGTTGCTGCGGCTGGCGTACTACCTGGCCTTTGGCATCACGCACCATGGCGTAGCCGCGTTCCAGCGTGCGTTGTGGATTGAGTAATTCCAGTTGGCCTGACAGGCTCTGCAGCGCCTGTTGGCGTTGCTGCAATTGCAGCGCCAACGCATGATCCAGCCGTTGTTGCAACTGCTGCAGGCGATTGCGGTAGCTTTGGTGGCGCGGCAGTTGCGCCATCTGCTGTTGCAAACGCAGGCGCAAGTGTTGCAGGGCCTGGCGCGCCTGCTGCTGCGGGGCCGAGCGGGCTTGGCGCAGGCGGTTGCCCAGGCTGCTCAGGCGCAAGCGTTCGCGGCTGATCAGGAGCGCAGGGGAGGGCAGGCGGCGGGTGGCCCAGTCCAGTCTTTGCTGCAACTGGTTGAGCTTGCGCTGTTGGCCGCGCATCAGGGCCGCTGCCAGCGCCGCCAAGCGGTTTAACCAGTCTTGCCGGGGCAGGCAAGCCAGTTCGGCGGCGGCGGTCGGGGTGGCGGCGCGCAGGTCGGCGCAAAAGTCGGCAATCGTGAAGTCGGTTTCATGGCCAACGCCACTAATCACCGGAATCGGGCTATTCAAAATGGTGCGGGCCAGCACTTCTTCATTAAATGACCACAGATCTTCAATACTGCCACCGCCACGGCATAGCAGCAGCACCTGGCATTCATTGCGTGCCACTGCCATGGCCAGCGCCATGGCCAGCTTTTCAGCGCTGCCAGCGCCCTGTACCGGGGCCGGGTACAAAATCACCGACACATGCGGTGCGCGGCGCGCCAGGGCAGTGAGCACGTCGCGTAGCGCCGCTGCCTGTGGGCTGGTGATGATGCCAATTTGCCGCACGAAGCGTGGCAAGGGTTTTTTGCGCGCCGGATCGAAGCATCCTTCGGCCCCGAGTTTGTCTTTTAGTCGCAAAAACGCTTCAAACAGGTCGCCCACCCCGGCGCGGCGGATACTTTCCACATTGATTTGAAAATCGCCGCGCGGCGTGTACAGCGAAACCGTAGCGCGCACTTCCACTTTGTCGCCTTCGCGTGGCATAAAAGCCGCATATTGGGCGCGGCCGCGAAACATCACGGCGCGCACCTGGGCCTGGCTGTCTTTCAGCGTGAAATACCAATGACCCGAGGCGGCGCGGGTGAAATTGGAGATTTCGCCGCCAATCCAGCACAAAGGCAGATGCTTTTCCAGCAGTTGCGCCACCTGATTGTTCAATTGCGACACACTGATGACGCTATTGGCCGGGGCGCGCGTACTTGCCGGATTGGCGCTGCCAAAGGCGCTGCCTGCGCCGGGGAATATCGGATTTTCAGCGCTCATAAATGCTTTCAATGGGAAAACTGTTCACAATTTTGCCGGATCGTCATGTAACCGTCACAAAATGCAACAGCAATTTTTTGATATTTGTAAGTTGTTGATTTTAAAGGGGAAATTGGCACTGCCCAAAAATCATGCAATGGAAAAAAAGCCTTATGGATCAAGCACTTTGGTGTGCATTCCGGGATTTACTCACAAAGTTATCCACAGAATGTGGGGAACAATATTTTTCCCTATGAGAACGAAATAAAGTGCAAAAAATTCAACTCCAGCTTTGCCTAAAAAATGAGCAGGCATAAAAAACGCATATAAATCAGCCGCTTGTCATAGTATTTTGCAGCTTGTACACATCGTTCTCCAC
>JBDLSU010000713.1:0-4078 GCA_039799405.1 Pseudomonadota bacterium
CAGCGCTGACAGCGTGGCCTCAATACTTTCACCTTGTTGCCATTGTTCGCGGATATGAAACAGGGTCAGATAGTGCTCGATATCGGCACGGCTTTGAAAACCGCGTGCATCGGCTGCCAGATCGACTTTTTCAAACTGGAAGATGCCCAGATCGGACAGCACAAATTCGGTCCAGTCCTGATGCAAATTACCGAAAAACATCAGGCGCAGGCGTTCGCACAGCGGCATGATTTGCAATTGGTACACCGGATCGTGTGCGGCATTCTCAGCCCCGAACCAGTTGGCCGGATTGGCTGATAGCCCCGGATATTTTTCGGCCAACGCTTGCAATTGTTGTTCTTTCCGTGCCTTCGCCAATGCCGCTGGCAGCGCAAACAGGCTGGCAATTTCGGGTTTGGTGTACAAGGCGAAGATTTGTTCCAGGTTCAGCGCTGGTTGTGCCTGCACCCAGCCCGTGTCGATCAATGCGCTGCAGGCACGGGTGGTGGGGCCAATTTCAGGATAGTTGAGTTTGCTGGCGCGAAACAGTTCGCCGCGCCGCATTACCATGCGCACCAGCAGGGCGCGTGCCGGGCGTGGCAGGCTGCTGAAGGTGGCAATGAAATGGTGTTCGTCCGGGGCCAGCAAGTCGGGGTAGCGTGCCACCAGCCAGTCGAGCACCATTTGAAAGTTATTCAGGTAGTAAAAGGGATCGAGTGTAACGGCAGGGACAACGGGGGCAACATCGGGTAAAGCGGGTGTGGCGGGTGTGGCGGGTGTGGCCGAAGGTGAGGCAGCAGGGGATGCTGTAGCGGATGCAGGGCGGGCGGCGGGCATGGTTATTGGTGGCTGGTTGGCAGGCTTGGGTGTCGCTGAACGTCTGGGTAAAAAAACAGTATAGCCGAATTTACGTGAAATAGAAAAAAGACTATTTGCTATGAATAATTTGGTTTATACTCGAAGTGTGCATTGCACCCATCTATCATCGGTCGAAACCCTATCCCATGTTTTCGATCAGTACATCCATAGTCGGCCACCTTCCTGCCGATATCCATCCAGTAAATTCGCGTTCCAGGTGGGCAACCCCGAGGTGCGCTTTCGACTTTGTGAGTGGAGATCTATTATGCATGAAAAAAATCTTGCCTGGCGGGCAAAGCCACAATCCGACCCTGCTCAGGAGCTCGATGCCTGGGTCATCCCTGGTTGTGGCAGCCTGCACGACTTTTTAAATCGCGGCTTGCAGGCGGTACCGCAAACTTCCGGTGCCGCTTGCAGTAATGGGGAACAAGAAGGAGAAGTATTGGTGATACGGGGCTTTGATAACCTGCTGCATTATCTGGATTGGCTTGATGCACAGGCCATGCTTGCTACCAGAATGCCCGGCTCCGGCAGTAAAAACTAAGCAGCAAATCCGCAGCAAATGGCCTGTCTTTTGAGCAAAGGCCGTTTTCGGTGTGGCCCGCCAGATTGCATTGGGGGGCCGCATCCGTTACAATCGCCCATCAATTCGCGCCAGCGGCGCACTCTGGAAACTTCTCATGACTGATCGTAAGCTGCCGGTAACGGTATTGTCCGGCTTTTTGGGCGCGGGTAAAACCACCTTGCTAAATCATATCTTGCACAACCGGGAAGGTATGCGGGTTGCGGTGATTGTCAATGACATGTCGGAAGTCAATATCGACGCTGCGCTGGTGCGCGAAGGTGGTGCGCAGCTTTCGCGCGCGGAAGAAAAGCTGGTTGAAATGAGCAATGGCTGTATTTGCTGTACCTTGCGCGAAGATTTGTTGCTGGAGATTCGCCGTCTGGCGCAAGAACAGCGCTTTGATTATCTCCTGATCGAATCGACCGGTATTTCCGAGCCGCTGCCGGTCGCCGAAACCTTTACCTTTAGCGATGAAGGCGAACAAAGCCTGCAAGATGTGGCCGTCCTCGACACCATGGTGACGGTGGTGGATGGCTTCAATTTCCTGCGCGACTATCGCGGCTCGGATTATTTGCGTGAACGCGGTCAGGCGGTGGATGAAGATGACGAGCGCACGGTGGTCGATTTGCTGGTCGATCAGGTTGAATTTTGCGATGTCATCATCCTGAATAAGACCGATTTATTAAGCCCGGATGAACTGGGTAGTTTGCGTGCGATTTTGCAGCAACTTAATCCGCGCGCTGACATTATCGACAGCCAGTTTGGCGTGGTGCCTTTGAAGCGGATTCTGAACACCGGGCGCTTTGATTTTGAGCAAGCTGCGGCAGCGCCCGGATGGTTGCAGGAACTGCGCGGCCAGCATGTACCGGAAACCGAGCAATACGGCATTGCCAGCTTTGTGTATCGCGCCCGCCGTCCGTTTCATCCGCAGCGCTTCTGGGAACTGATTCAAACCGAGTGGCCGGGGGTGGTGCGCTCCAAGGGCTGGTTCTGGCTGGCAACCCGCATGGACTATGCGGGTGCCTGGTCACAGGCGGGCGGCGTGGCGCGGCATTATGCGGATCAACTCTGGTGGTGTGTGCTGGAGCAGGATCAATGGCCGCAAGAATTGGCCGAGCGCGAAAAAATTCAACAAAAAATGCTGGCACCGTTTGGGGATCGCCGTCAGGAATTGGTTATTATCGGTCTGAAGCTCGATCAGGCCGCATTGTCGGCTCGTCTGGACGCGTGTTTGCTGACTGATACCGAGATGGCAGCCGGGCCTGATGCGTGGCAAAGGCTGCCCGATCCATTTCCGGTCTGGGATCAATATGATGAGCTGGAAGGTGAATTCAATGAGGAATTCAACGAGGAATTCAATGATGAACTCAGTGATCAGCTCAATTTGCAAGCCGACCCGACGCAGCAGGGTGATGCACGTTAAGGCATCGATACAGAATACAGGAGTCAAGCATGTGGAAATTGATGGGCGCGGGTTTGGGGGCGCGGTGGGGCGTATTGTTGGGTGCATTGGTCTGGGCCGGGTCTGCGCTGGCATCGGCCAGTGATACCCCGGGCAATACCTGTTTTGTGCCGGGCCATGGCTTGCCATTACGCTGTTTGACCGTACCAGTGCCGCGAGACTATGCGCATCCGGAGCGCGGCCAAATCAATCTGCAGGTGACGCTGGCACCGGCGTTTCGCGAAAATGCCAAGCCTGATCCGGTATTTGTACTGGCTGGCGGGCCGGGGCAGGCGGGTTCGGACGTGGTGATGTTGCTGGAATCGGCTTTCATCAAGGTGCGCGCCACGCGCGACATTGTGTTGATCGACCAGCGTGGCACCGGTGGTTCCGGCAAGTTGACCTGTCTTAAAACTGAACGTAGTGAAACCGTGGATCGTGAACTGGCGCGCAAGGAAATGGCGGAGTGTTTGCAATCGCTGAAGGTGGATTTTAACGATTATTCGACTGAAGCCTCGGCGCGTGACCTCGACCGGGTGCGGCAGGCTTTGAAATTGAGCAAAATCAATTTGTGGGGCGCGTCTTATGGTACCCGGCTGGCGCAGGCGCATGTCAGAATGTTCCCCGATACGGTGCGCAGCATGGTGCTCGATGGTGTGGTGGCACCACAGCAAAACGTGGCCCTGCTCAATACCGAAGCCGAGCGTGCCATGCAAATGTTGCGCCAGCATTGCGAGCAGGACGCGGCCTGTCGTCAGGCTTTCCCACAATTTTCCAACCAGCTCGACAGTTTGCTGAAACGGGCTGATAGCGGTGGTGAGGTGCTGCAATTTCAGCATCCGCTGACCGGTAAAACCATTAAAAAGACACTGGAGTTGGACGATGTGGTTAATCCGGTGCACAACCTGCTGTATTCCCCCCGGATGGCGGTGCAATTGCCGTGGCTGATCATGCAGGCGGCGCAAGGTAACTGGCAACCCTGGGCGGCACAAATGTATGCCGGTAGCAGTAGCAGCGGCCCGGCGTTTGGCTTGTATCTGGCGGTGGTGTGCGCTGAAGACTGGCCCTGGTTGAGCGCCGAACAAATCAAGAGCAGCAGCGCCAAATCGTTTATGCGCGAAACCTCGGTGAAACGCCTGAATAACGCCTGTCCTTTGCTGAATGTGAAAGCGCGGCCGCGACCGGTGCCTGGCCCGGTGGCGGTGCCGACGCTGTTTTTGTCAGGCGCGCGTGAT
>JBDLSU010000714.1:0-3468 GCA_039799405.1 Pseudomonadota bacterium
TGCTGGAAATCGATCGGTTGGCGAAACAGGGGTATAGCCCGTGGACCTTGAAAAATGAAATTCTGCAACCGCTGCTGCTGACGCTACTCTCCTATGGCGCGATGTTGGTATGGCTGGGTTGGGCTGCTTTACCGGTGTTGTTGCTGGCCGCGTTCTGGAGTAATTTTCAACTCACCAGCGCCAATTATATTGAACACTATGGCTTGCTGCGGCAACAGCGTCCGGATGGTCGCTATGAAGTGTGCCAGCCGCATCATTCCTGGAACAGTAATCAGTTGTTGTCGAATTGGGCGGTATTTCATTTGCAGCGCCATTCCGACCACCATGCCCATCCGCTGCGGCGCTATCAATCGCTGCGTCATTTTGAGCATGTTCCGCAATTGCCGAACGGCTATTTCGGTATGTTCCTGCTGGCGTATGTGCCGCCGCTGTGGTTTTGGGTGATGAACCGGCGTTTGCTGGCGGCGGTGCAAAACGACGCGGGCAAGATCAATTTTGATCCGGGCAAACGCAGCGCTTTGCTGGCACGCTATCAATTGCAGGCCTGATGCGTGCTGGCCTGCAGATTGGCTTGATTTGGTTTGAATGGGCTTAATTGATGTGGAAGGAATTCAAAAAGGTGTCAACCCGCTCCTGGTTGTCGATTCCCCTTGGCGATTCGATCATGATCACAAACAGGCGGGTGCCCGATAGCAGGATGCGCATGTCCTGTATCGCACCACCTGGGGTTTTGAAGCGCACATCGCGCCCGGAAAAGCCATCTACCCGGACCGGTTTTTCGCCGATGATGTCGCCGCGCATATTGGCAACAAAATTGTCGCGAATCTGCTCTTGCACCTCGGCACCTTCCGGTGGTGCCATGGAAAATTGCATGTCCTGGATGAAGTAATGATGTTCGCTGGTGGCCAGGGTATAAATGTGCTGGCTTTGCACACCGGGCGGATTGGGTTCGCGCATCGGGTTTTCTTGCATTTGCCCCGGCACCAGTACCGAGAAATTCTTGTCCGCCGGGGAAAAATTGCGCGATTCCTGCGGTGCGGCGGCGCGCCCCCCCATGGCAGCGCTGCTGACCCACGGATTGCCGCCTTTGATCATGATTTTGATCATGCCCACCATGCCTGCCAGTTGCAGCAGCAGAAAGGCTCCGGCAACGATTTTGATCCACAGCGGGTCAGGCCCGGGTACGTCGCCATAGTCATTTTCAGCGCGACTACCCGGCCAAAACGACATCACCAGGGCCGCGAGCCAGAACAGCGTACTGAACACCGATATCAGCACCGGTTTTTGCATGGCCCCGGCAAAACCGCCAGCGATGCCGACCATCAAAATCATTCCCAATAGCCACTTGCCGCTGAGGTTGATATCATGCATGCGCAGCACGATCAGGCGTATCGGTAACCAAAGTGCCGTGAGCGCCAGGATCGTCATGCCCAGTACCATGTGATTTTGCAATAGCGTGAACACGCCGAACATGATCAGGAGAATCGGTACCCAGATAATCACGGAATAGGCAAAATAACGCATCCGACCCAGTCGCCCGCTGGTGTTAAAGCCAATCAGGGCCGGAATCGGGCCATCGTCCGGCAGGCTGTTGCGCTGGCCGGGTCGGGCTTTGACCGGGGGCAGCGCCATGTCAGTGATATTCATTTGCGCAAATAGCCATTGATACAGCGCACGGTTAGCTTCAAACACCTGGCTGCTGGCGCGGATGGTGACGGCAACCAGGGTGGTGTCGCTGCGCAGGCAACAGATCAGGTAGTGGGTTTCTTCGGTGTCCAGATGAAACGTGCCTTTGAATTCAGTGGCTTTGGCCGAAATGCGGTCGCGCCATTCGGAGCCATGCACCGGGTACGATGGTTCCACTTGCTGCAGAAATGGCATGTCTTTGGTGACGCTCGGCAAACGCATTTCCAGCCATCGCGCCAGCGGCACGTTGTCGCGCTGCATGCTGTTGACGCTGATCTTGGTCTGGTTTTGCGGATCAATAAAATGGACGGTGCTGCCACTCATGCTTTCGCGCCAGTGATTGGGGACAAAAAATTCCAGCCCCAGTGCCGGATATTCGACATGGCGCGGATTGAGGCTTTGCGAGTCGAACGGCAGTTGCTTTTTTGGGGCAAGCGGTTTGGCGCTGGCGGGGGCAAACAAGCTGGTATCGACCAGATCATGATCGTCAGTGCTGGCAGGCGTTGTGGTGGACGGGGTAGCCGGTTTACTGTCCGGCTTGGCGGGTAATGGCCTGATTTGCTTGGCCAGCAAGTCCACATCAATCAAATCGACCATATCGACCGTTTCACCGCTTGGAATGGGCGGCAGCGGCGGTAAGGTCGGCCTGGGCCTGGGTTCATCCTGCGGCATCGAAATGAGCGGGAAATTGGCATCAATGGTGGGGAAGGCAAGGCTATTGCTGGTTGTGCCAGTCGTTGCAGCAGGCGCGGCAGGGCTGCTGACGTTTGCAGGTGCTGCGGGTGGGCTGGCCGTTTTTTGCAAATTGCTGCGCAGCCAATCGACCAGATTACCCGGAATGGTAAATATGCCATTGCCCAGTACCAGTCCAATCGCCACGCCTGCTGGCAGGGCCTTGATCAGTTCGCCACCAAACATCTGGCGTGCATGGAGGCTGTCATCACCGGAAAGTTGTTCACGCTGCTGCGCCACCAACAGCGTGGGTTTGCCATCTTTCTGGCCGGGGCGTATCCGCAGTAATGCGGACGCCCCGGTATCACCTGTATCACCTGCACCAGCGGCATCGCAGGCTACAAACAGGCGGGTGCGCACCAGTTGTCGCCAGAGGGGTTTGTAGTCTTTGTCCCTGCTGGCGGTTTGAATCAATTGTTCCAATGAAGCAGGTGGACTGGGCAAAGTCATGGTGGCACGCGTGTAATAAAAAGAGGATGGTAGACCCGAAGCGGGATTCTACTGGAATCATTTATACAACGGTGCCATTGCCTGGAATAAATATCAGCAGCGCTTGGTTGCAGCTCAGTTCCAGCTCCAACTCTGACCCCAACTGTTTTGCCCATCCCACAGATGCGCATCCTGGCCGTCAAACGCGCCCCACCAGGCATCTTTGATATCCATGGCTTTGGAAGGCGCATGGGCCGGGCGCAGTGAGTTGCCAGCACCGCGCAACCAGACCTGGTTGGCCCCTCCGTGACAATCCCATAAATGGATTTTTGTGCCATTGCCACTGCCAGCGGCGGCGGCATCGATGCAGCGGCCCGGGCTGGCCTGGCTGTGGATGCGACCTTGCGCGTCTTGCCACCATTTTTGGGTATTGGCACCATTGCACGACCAGTGGTGTACGGTTGCGCCGTTGTTGGTGGCGCGGCTTTCCAGATCCAGGCACTTGCCTTTGCCATTGACCAGGGTGCGCCAGACCGGGGTTTCGGTCAGGGTGGTGCTTTCGATTTGCACGCTGGCATTGCCATTGCCGCTGCTGCCGGAACTGAGCTGGATGATCACGCT
>JBDLSU010000715.1:0-3856 GCA_039799405.1 Pseudomonadota bacterium
TCGGGGTGCGCATATCCGGATTGCCCAGTTGCGCCAACACCGAGCCATCCACATACGAAACCATCGAATGAATCACGCTTTGTGGATGAATCACCACGTCAATCTGGTCAGCACTGGCACCAAACAACCAGTGCGCCTCGATCACTTCCAGCCCCTTATTCATCATGGTGGCAGAATCGACCGAAATTTTGCGCCCCATTACCCAGTTCGGATGCGCCACCGCCTGTTCCGGCGTCACGTCATGTAATGA
Source organism: Pseudomonadota bacterium (assembly GCA_039799405.1). Lineage (GTDB taxonomy): Bacteria > Pseudomonadota > Gammaproteobacteria > Burkholderiales > Burkholderiaceae_D > CAMBDR01. Next base: position 251 of record JBDLSU010000715.1, read on the forward strand.
TTCCAGCGTGCGCTGCAAAAATGGCCCACCGGAAGCGGTTAGCAAGATTTTGGCAATCCCCTGTGCCTGCGGGCTACGCTGGTAATGGGTTGGCAGGCACTGAAAAATCGCATTGTGTTCACTGTCGATCGGCAGCAAGGTTGCACCATGGTGTGCCACTGCATCGATAAACAATTGCCCCGACATGACCAGCGCCTCTTTATTAGCCAAAAGCACCTTTTTACCGGCGCGTGCTGCCGCCAGCGTCGGTGCCAGCCCGGCCGCACCGACAATTGCCGCCATCACCATATCGCTATGGCTGGCGATCTGGCACAAGGCCGCTTCGCCATGGCTGACCTGGGTGCGCAGTCCGCGCTCACGCAGCAGTACTTCCAATTGCGCAGCCGCATCGGCACTGCCCACCACCGCTACTTCGGGATGAAACTGCTGGCATTGCTGCGCCAACTCGGCAATCCGGCTGTGCGCGCTCAGGGCATACACGCGGTAGCGCTGCGGGTAGCGCGCTAATACGTCCAGGGTCGAAACGCCGATTGAGCCAGTGGAGCCGAGAATGGTAATGGTTTGAATGGTTTGTTGCGCTCGCTGAATGCTTGACATGATCTACTCCGGCCTATGCAGCCAACATGGTACTGATCAACGCCGCCAGTGGCAAAACCGGAATCAAGGCATCAATCCGGTCCAGCACACCACCATGGCCGGGCAGCAACTGGCTGCTATCTTTCATCCCGGCGCGCCGTTTCAATTGCGATTCCACCAGATCCCCCACGACCGAACTGGCTACCACCAGCAATAACAGCAAATTTGCCAGCCCTGGCCCCCAGCGCAAATACAATTGCACGGCAAAGGTATCGCGCAATACCGGCACGCTGGCGCTGTAATAGCTGGAAAGCGCTGCCAGCAGCAATACCGTGATGGCACCGCCAATGGCCCCTTCCCACGATTTACCCGGCGAAATAGTCGGTGCCAGCTTGCGTTTGCCAATGCTGCGCCCGACAAAATAAGCGCCACTATCTGCCAGCCAGACCAGCACCAATACCGACAACAAATACAGGGCGCTGTGGCGGAATAATTCGACCATGGCGAAAAAACAGCCAAAAATACACACCATGTACAACACGCTCAAAATGCGGTTGCGCCCGCTGTTCAAGTCCGGCAGGCCAAAACCCAGCATCGGCACCCAGCGCAGCAGCCACAGCGCGACACAACCGGCAAACAAGGGCAAGCCGTTTTGCTGCACAAAAAAACTCAGGCCAAATGCAGCGACCCACAACACCGCCGCCAACACGCCATGCGAGCGCTGGAACAAGCGCATGCTCTCCCACATGGCCGCGCCCAAAAACAGCGCCGCCACCACGGCAAATGCGGGCAGCGAGCCAAAATACAAAATGGGCAACAGAACCGCCAGCAAAACCACTGCGGTAAAAATCCGGGTTGTTAACATTAGGGCCGCTCTTTACTCACTTGGGCACTGGTACGGCCAAAACGCCGCTCTCGCTGCTGGTAAGAATTAATCGCCAGATCGAGTGCCGCGCCATCAAAGTCGGGCCAGTAGGTATCGGTAAAATAGATTTCGGTATAGGCCAGTTGCCATAACAGAAAATTGGAGATGCGTTGTTCGCCACCGGTGCGGATAAACAAATCCGGCTCCGGCGCATACGCCATCGCCAGATATTGCGCCAGATCGGCTTCATCAAATTGCGCCAGATCGGTGGCACCACTGGCAGCATTGACACCATTGGCGGCCCTGGCTTGCACCAGCTTGCCCAGCGCCTGCATGATATCCCAGCGCCCGCCATAATTGGCGCACACGGTGACGGTGAGGCCAGTATTGTTGGCGGTTTTGCGCTCGGCATTGGCGATCATTTGCTGCAGTTCGGCTTCAAAACGCGTCAATTCCCCTACCACTTTGAGGCGGATATTATTGGCGTGCATTTTCGCCACTTCGCGCTCAAGGGCGGTAATGAACAAACGCATCAGGAACGACACTTCATCGGCCGGACGCCGCCAGTTTTCGGAACTGAAGGCAAACAGAGTCAGGTATTGTATGCCACGCTGGACACACGCTTCGACAATACCGCGCACTGCTTCCACGCCCTTGACATGGCCTGCCACGCGCGGCATAAAACGCTTGGTGGCCCAACGCCCGTTACCATCCATAATGATGGCAACATGGCGCGGCACCTGTGCGACATCCGGTATCGCGACCGTAGAACTTGTATGATTCATCAAACGACCAAGGCCTGTTTTGAAGCGGTTGTGATGACGGCGCTTATACCGTGGTAATTTCTTTTTCTTTTTCAGCCACCAGTTTGTCGATTTCGATCACAAACTTGTCGGTCAGCTTTTGTACTTCGTCTTGCACGCGACGTTCTTCGTCTTCAGAGCAGGCTTTGTCCTTGACCATTTTTTTCAGCGATTCATTGGCGTCACGGCGAATATTGCGCACCGCAATTTTCGCATCTTCCGCTTCACCCTTGACCACTTTGACCAGTTCCAGACGGCGCTCGGAAGTCAATGGCGGGGTCGGTACGCGCACCATTTCGCCTTGCGAGGAAGGATTCAAGCCCAGATCGGAATCGCGAATCGCTTTTTCAATCACGGCCAGCATTTTCTTTTCATACGGTTGCACACCAATGGTGCGCGAATCCACCAGGGTCAGGTTGGCGACCATCGGCAGTGCCGTTGGCGAGCCATAATAATCGACCATTACATGATCCAGAATCCCGGTATGCGCGCGACCGGTACGTACCTTGGCCAGATCGGCTTTCAAGGTCTCGATCGACTTTTGCATTTTGGATTCTGCATTTTTCTTCACATCGGCTAAGGCCATAACGCCCTCCTTCTCAATTTTGGATTCGACTGATTTTCGACTGATTATACGTGAACCAAAGTGCCTTCGTCTTCACCTAAAATAACGCTTTTCAGCGCGCCCGGCTTGACGATGGAAAACACCTTGATCGGCAGATTTTGATCGCGGCACAAGGCAAACGCGGTGGCATCCATCACTTGCAAATGTTTGGAAATGGCTTCATCGAAGCTGATGGTGGAATAGCGGGTGGCGTGTGGGTCTTTTTTCGGATCGGCCGAATACACACCATCGACCTTGGTCGCCTTGAGCACGATTTCCGCACTCATTTCCGAACCACGCAGCGCGGCAGCGGTATCGGTAGTAAAAAACGGATTGCCGGTGCCAGCCGCAAACACCACCACTTTACCTTCTTCCAGGTATTGCAGTGCTTTCGGGCGCACATACGGCTCGACCACTTGTTCAATATTGATGGCGGACATCACGCGCGCCACCACACCCACATGGCGCATCGCATCGGCCAGCGCCAGCGAATTCATCACCGTAGCCAGCATGCCCATATAATCGGCAGTAGCGCGATCCATGCCTTGCGCACCGGGCGCAACGCCACGGAAAATGTTGCCAGCGCCAATCACAATCGCCAGTTCCACGCCCATCTTCGCCACTTCGGCAACATCGGCCACCATCGCCTCAATCGTGGCGCGGTTGATGCCGTATGCATCATCGCCCATCAGCGCTTCACCCGAGAGTTTCAACAAGACCCGTTTGTAAATTGGTTTGGACATGAAGTTTCCTTGTAG
>JBDLSU010000716.1:0-5057 GCA_039799405.1 Pseudomonadota bacterium
CGCCTTCGATTGGAAAATTAAAAAATGTAAAGACACTGGACTTATACCGCATCAACTTGATAAGGATACCGCCTGAAATTGGTGAAATGGAAAGTTTGGTCCAGTTCGTGCCTTACACCTCTTATCGCCTGCATTGGTTTCCCTATGAAATCACCCGCTGCAAGAACCTGGCAGATAGTACGGTAAGTACCCGGGCACTATACGGCAACTACAAATACCGCCAACCGTTTCCTTCGCTTGAGTCAGTTGTCACGCAACTTGTGCCGGAGTGCTGTAGCGTTTGCGGTAATCAAATGGTTCAAGGTCAGGTAGAGCAAGTCTGGATTTCGCTCGGCGTCGCCAGCGATGTCTTGCCGCTACTGGTCAATGCCTGCTCAACCACTTGCATCAACCAGCTTCCACCCGCTGCTCAAGACTATGTTCAAGGCCCGCACAAAGGAGGACGGCATCTACAGCAGCCGCCTGCCAGTGGCCTGTAAGGCAAGAACAACGATTAATTCAATCGCTTGATTGAATATTTACCCAAATTCAGGCACAATCCCCACTCAATGCCAATTTCAATTCTTTCCAATTCCTCGTGGGGTGCGTATGACCGGGCCGTCTGAATTAATCGTAGAAACACGCGAGCAAGTGCTGTGGCTAACTTTGAACCGCCCGGCGCGCCGCAATGCGCTCACTGCGCAACTGGTGCAAGACTTGAACGACGCGTTGCAGGGTGCCAGCCGCAACCGCGCCCTGCGCGCGGTGGTGCTAACCGGGGCAGGTGACGAAGCCTTTTGCTCGGGTGCGGATCTGCGCCCCGGCACCTTCACCTTTGATTATGCCGAACCTTACCAATGGCTGGCCGATTTGATGCGCACCGCGCGCCGCACCGGCATACCGGTTATTGGCCGCATCAATGGCCTTTGTCTGGCTGGTGGCATGGGTTTGCTGGCGCTGTGCGATCTGGTGGTAAGTAGTCCCCTGGCCGATTTTGGCTTGCCCGAAACCAAAGTCGGCCTGTTCCCGGTGCAAGTACTGGCCGAACTGCAACACCTGCTGCCGCGCCGCATTCTGAATGAAATGTGTCTGGCCGGACGGCGATTGTCGGCCAGCGAAGCCTTGCAATATGGCTTGATCAATCATGTGGCGGCAGAATCCGGCAGCGTAGCGCTGGATGCGGCGGTCGATGAAATGCTGGGGCACGTTTTGCAGCAATCACCACAGGCCCTGCGCCGGGGTTTGTACACGCTGAAGCATATCGAAGCCATGCCGTTTGAAGCGGCGATGGCGTTTACCGAAAGCCAGATTGGTTTGATGACGCAAACCAGCGATTTTGCGGAAGGGGTAACGGCGTTTGCGCAAAAGCGCGCGCCGAAGTGGGGGGCGGAGTGATTTGCAAAGCCATTGCTGCCTTTTTGCGATTGCGCCAGAAGGCAGGCTTTTACACTGTAACTTGCCAATGATCACGCGCTAAAATACACAGCAATCAAACCGATCACAGTAAACTTTGAACAGCAGGGGCCATCATGACAAGCAAATTGGTCGTGCGTAATGTCGATGACGATATCGCACTCGCATTAAAACTACGCGCCGTCAGAAATCGACGCAGCACCGAAGCTGAACACCTTGAGATTCTCAAATCCGCCTTGCATCGGCCTGTGCGTCGGTCTTTTTTGGAGGTGTTGATGGTAATGCCTGATGTTGGTGAAGATAGTGATTTTGAACGGTGCAGATATCACTCGTAACTTATCGCATTTCTCTAATATGCCCCCCCTGTCTGTGGATAGCAGCCCTGGGCTTGAGCACTCGTAACAGTTGGGATAACATCTGCTACCAAGGGCAAACAGTGGTGTACAATCAGGCCAAGTTCACACGAAATGGGTGATTAGATTCATGCTCGTATACCTTGACATGTGTTGTCTTCAGCGACCGATGGATGATCAGTCCAGCTTCCGGATCCATATGGAAACCGAAGCAATCTTGGGGATTTTGGCTTGGTGCAAAAATGGTCACGGTGAGTTAATGCATTCGGTGGCGTTGCAGTATGAGCATGATCACCATTCGCAACCAGTCCGGAAAGCTTTTTCTCATGCCATACTTGAATCAGTCGCGGTTTTTGTGTCCATGTCTGAACAAGTAAATATTTTGGCCAAGGATTATCAGCGACAAGGCATCAAGCCGTTGGATTCGCTTCATTTGGCCTGTGCGGTAGAAGGAAGCGCTGATTTTTTCTGTACCTGTGATGACCGTTTTTTACGACGTGCGAAGCAACTTGGCACAAGAATGACGAAAGTGGTATCTCCCTTGGAACTTTTTGAGGAAATTGAATCATGAATCACCCAACCCGCCCCTTGATCGAAATCACTGATGAAGCCTTCCGGCTGCTAACCCAAGCCATGGGACCAAGTGACACCATGCGTTTCCTGGCCCAGTTTTCCAACGGTAACGGCAATTACACCGAAGATCGGCGAGCAAAGTTTGAACACCTTGAGTTGGATGAAATTCTTGCCGAATTGCCAGAGGTGAATGCCGCAGCAGCTTAGTTTTTGATGCCTGTTGAGTGTAATCACCCCATTTCCATCAAACCATGTGATCAAAAACGTTAAAAATGCTAGCAAGGCTGTTGGTCGCTATCACGCCCCCATCTATTCCTGCATGTCCTCGGCGGTGCCGAACGTCATCATGATTTTATACATGTGCCGCAGCCGCTGGCTAGCCACTACCAATCCGTCCTACAAAATCAAACTTGCCAGCCCTTTTTCAGTATAAAAATCAAAAACCTGTTTTTATACTGAAAACCCACGCCTCTTCCACATGCATCAAATTAAATCAATCGGTTGATTGAATTTTTGCGCAAAATGGCGCACAATCCTGTTTCCATTCACTTGCGGGGGAAATCTCATGGTTTGCCGGATTGCAATTCAAGCTGCTACAGCATCAGCGCGCGCATCAAAGCATGCTGCCACACCTGCCGCGCAAGCCATCCCCCATCTCCACCTGCAGGCTTGATCCCACCATGTACACCACCCTGCCCACCAGCCGCCAACACCTGACGCCCGAACACGCCGCTTTCCGCAAAACCGTGCGCCGTTTTGTCGATGCGGAAATCCTGCCGCAAATCAACGCCTGGGACGAAGCGGCCAGCTTTCCGCGTGAGCTATACCGCAAGGCTGGCGAACTGGGTTTTCTTGGTCTGACTTTTCCCGAACAATACGGCGGCACGCCGGGTGATCCGTTTTATAACATGGTGCTGGTGGAAGAAATGACGCGTTGCGCCAGCGGTGGTTTGCTGGCTTCGCTGTTCAGCCACACCATCGGCACCCCGCCGATTGTTAGCGGTGGCAGTGATGCCTTGAAAGATGCGGTGGTTCCGGCGATTTTGCGTGGCGACAAAATCAGTGCGCTGGCGATTACTGAACCCGGTGGTGGCTCGGATGTCGCCAATCTGCAATTAAAAGCCGAGCGCGATGGCGATTTTTACGTGTTGAATGGCGAAAAAACCTTCATTACCTCCGGCATGCGCGCCGACTACATCACCGTGGCGGCACGGACTGGCGGGCCGGGTGCGGGCGGGGTGTCGGCGCTGCTGGTGCCGGGCGACAGCGCCGGGCTGGAGCGGACGGAACTGAAAAAAATGGGCTGGTGGTGTTCCGACACCGCGCATCTGCGCTTTGACAATTGCCGGGTGCCCGTCAGCCACTTGCTGGGACAAGAAAATCAGGGCTTTTTGGTGTTCATGCAAAATTTCAATCAGGAGCGGTTGTCGCTGGCGCTACAAGCTTATGGTTTTGCCAAAGTCTGCCTGGATGAAGCGTCCGATTGGGCGACCGAGCGCACCACCTTTGGCAAAAAGCTGGTCGGGCACCAGGTGGTGCGGCACAAGCTGGTGGCGATGGCGACGCAAATTGAAGCCACCCGTTGCCTGATCGAAGATTTAAGCTGGCGCATTGGCGCGGGCGAATCACCTATTCCGCAAATTTGCATGCTGAAAAACTTTGCCGCGCAAACCCTGCAATTTTGTGCTGATGAAGCGGTGCAGATTCTGGGCGGCATGGGTTTTATGCGCGGCACCAAATCGGAACGGATTTACCGCGAGGTAAAAGTGAATATGATAGGCGGCGGCGCACATGAAGTATTGACCGAACTGGCGGCGCGCCAACTGGGTTGGGCATAAGGAGAGAGTATGTATCGTTCCATTTTTCGAGCTGGCCTGTTTGCGGGCCAAACCATCATCGTCACCGGCGGCGGCAGTGGCATCGGGCGCTGCACCGCGCATGAACTGGCCGCGCTCGGGGCCAAAGTGCTGCTGGTCGGGCGCACCCCGGAAAAACTGACCAAGGTGCAGGAAGAAATTGCCAGCGCAGGTGGCGTGGCGCAGGCTTACCCTTGCAATATTCGCGATGAAGATGCGGTGGTGGCCTTGATTAGCCAGATCGTGAGCGAACATGGGATTATCCATGGCCTGGTGAATAATGCGGGCGGGCAGTTTCCGGCGCTGTTGCAGGATATTTCCAAAAAAGGTTGGGAAGCGGTAGTGCAAACCAATTTGACCGGCGGCTTTTTGATGGCGCGCGAATGCCTGAAGCACAGCATGCAGAAAAACGGCGGTGCCATCGTGAATATTGTGGCGGATATGTGGGGCAGCATGCCGGGTATGGGCCACTCTGGCGCGGCACGGGCGGGCATGGTCAGTTTTACTGAAACGGCAGCGTTTGAATGGGCCACCTATGGCGTGCGGGTGAATGCGGTAGCGCCCGGCTATGTCGCCAGCAGCGGGCTGGATCAATACCCGCCGCAGGTGAAGCAAATGATTATGCAGGCCGGGAGCCAGGTGCCGCTGCAACGCATGGCGAGTGAATCGGAAATTTCGGCTGGCATCGTGTTTCTGTTGTCGGAAGCGGCCAGCTTTATCACCGGCACCGTGTTGCGCATCGATGGCGGTCGGCCACAGGTACGCATGGGTTACCCAATGCATGCGCAGCGCCCGGTGGATACTTTCCACGGCTTTCATCTGGCAAGCTTGCCCAAGGTATTGCAAGAGGGAGAAGAAACGCCATGAATGCCATGACCGCCCC
>JBDLSU010000717.1:0-5044 GCA_039799405.1 Pseudomonadota bacterium
CCGTGCCATGGCCAGTTTGCAACGCGCCCTGAATTTGTTGCCCGATTTTGAATGGGCCAGTCTGACGGTGAGCAATATGGCGTGCAGCAGCGAGAGCACCGTGCGTGCCGCGCTGGCCGACAGCCAATCCGGCAAACCGAGCCTGGACTTCCAGCAGCGCCCACAACAGATCGATCAAAGCCAGTTGAAGCAGCCGGTTCGCGCCAACGCCAGTTACATGGTTACCGGTGGTCTGGGTGGCCTCGGTCTGGAAATGATGCAATGGCTGGCAGCGCAAGGCGCGCAATCGATTGTATTGCTCGGTCGCCGTGCCGCCAATGGTGCCGCTTTGGCGCAAATCGAACAAGTGCGCGCCACTGGCGTGCAAGTGACGGTAATGCAAGCCGACATTGGCATCGAAGCCGATGTGGCGCGCGTATTTGCCGACATTAGCGCCCACTTGCCACCACTGGCCGGGATTATTCACTCGGCCGGGGTACTCGATGATGGCGTGTTGATGCAGCAAAGCGCAGCCCGCTTTGAAAAAGTGCTGGCCCCGAAAGTCAAGGGAGCCTGGTATTTGCACCAGCACAGCAGCAGCTTGCCGCTCGACTTTTTCATCATGTTCTCGTCAATCGCCGCCATTATCGGCTGGCCGGGGCAAAGCAATTATGCCGCTGCCAATGCCTTCATGGATGCGCTGGCACAGCATCGGCAGGCTCGCGGTTTGCCCGCCTTGTCGATCAACTGGGGGCCATGGCGCGACGCCGGTATGGCCGCCAATCTGGATCAGCGCGACAGCGAACGCATGAGCGAAGCCGGGATGGCCGCGCTGAGTGGCGAACAAGGTCTGCACGCCATGAGCCGCCTGCTGGCCTACCGCCTGCCGCAAGCCGGGGTGTTTGATCTGGAATGGTCAATGATTTCCAAAACCATGCCCGATCCGGCGCGCCTGACCGTGTTCAAGCAGTTTATTGATCCCAACCTGATCCAGCAAAGCGTGAACCTGTTCGATCAGTTAATGGCGCTCGACATGGTGGCGCGGGGTCGCCGCCTGGGTGAAGAAATCTGCGTGATTCTGGCAGAAGTGCTGGGCATCGACAACCCGGGTGCAATCGACCCGGCGCAATCGGTGTTTGAATTTGGTTTGAATTCGCTGATGGGGATGGATTTCAAAAACCGTCTGCAAGGCAAATTGCACACCAAGTTGCCGACCACCCTGGTGCTGAAGTACCCGACCGTGCAAGCCATGGTGCAGTTTATCTGTGAAAACCATTTGATGGATCAGATTCCTGCCGGTAACGAAGCTGACCGGATCACCCTGGTACTGTAAGCAGCAGCCTGAACCCAAGTACGGGCTGGCCAGCATTGAGATGGTTTGATCAATGCTGGCTGCGGTTGAACCTTCTTCACTTCAGACTGGAATCATGAGCATTTTAAAAAATCGCAATTTTGTATTGCACTGGATCTGCGTCGCCGTTGCCGCAACCGGCGGCTTTTTGTCCGCCATCGCCCTGCCCTGGCTGGTGCTGTCGATCAGCAAAAATAATCCGCTGATGATGTCCGGCATCATCGCCTTGAGTGGCTTGCCGTATGCCATTTTCATTTTGTTCGGCGGTGCCCTGACCGACCGCTTTTCACCTTTGCGACTGTTATTCATCACCCGCTCCTGCTTTGCCTTGCTGATGCTGACGCTGGCCGTGCTGGTTTACCACCAGATTACCCCATACTGGATGCTGGCCATTTTCGCGCTGCTGCTGGGGTTACTGAATGCCTTCGGCGTACCGGCCAGCGAATCCTTGCTGCCCTCGATTTTACCGGCCAACATTCTGGGCCAGGGCAATGGCATCATCATGGTTACCATGCAGGTAAGCCAGGTACTCGGCCCGATGTTGGCGGGCTGGATACTCTGGCTCGGGCGCACCCTGCATGGCATACCGCTGGATCAGGTTGACTACAGTTCCCTGGCCGGTGCATTTGGCCTCAATGCACTGACCACCATCATCGTGCTGGCGGTAATGAGCCAGATCCGGCCCCTGCCCGCTGCCACTGCAGAAGCCAGCAAAAATCTGTTCAAACTGATTTTTGAAGGCATGCAGTTTTGCTGGAACGACCGTGGCATCCGTACCGTGCTGGCCTACCTGTGCCTGATTTCGTTTTTCGTACAAGGCCCGCTGGCAGCCATTTTGCCAGTGTTGACCAAGGTAAAACTGGGCTTGTCGGAAGCCGAATATGGCAATTTGTACGGCATGCTGGGCATGGGCACCATTCTGGGAGCCGGGCTTGCCATGCTGACCAAACCCAATCCGCGCATTCTCGGACGCTGGATCCTGTGTTGCGATGCCTGCAGTGGCCTGGCCATGGTTTTGCTCGGCTATAGTCACCATATTTATTTGAGTTGTGGCTTATTACTGTTAATTGGCACCATGAATGGTTTTATTGCGATTAATGGCATTACCTGGTTTCAGCAACGCACGCCTGACCATTATATGGGCCGGATCATGAGTATTTTGATGTTTGCAATTCTGGGCCTGGTGCCGGTCTCTGCCACGCTGACTGGTTATTTAATCCATACCCATTCGCTGGAACTGATTATTTCCACTGCTGGTGGCATTATTATTTTCTGTGCAGGCGGTGGTTTATTAATCCCACCAATCCGGCGCATGGGACAACAAACACCACTGCGCCAGGTTCGTCAGGCTGCTTGATCCATAAACAAGCGCTTATTTTCCTGAATTATGCCGGATGCAAGGAAACTTGCACCCGGCATTTTATTTCCCCCTGAAAAATATGACATAAAACATCAGGGAAATTTTCCGCATCAATACCTGCATTAAATCACGCCTCAAAACTTCCGGTAGACCAATGGTTGCAATTCACCACTCAACGCAATATTTACCTCTCAACAACTTTCATAATATTTTAAACTAAATGAATCCCTGGAAAGACCAGCGTGATTGCATATTCCAACTTCCTGTCCGATTATTTTAGTCGGGTTTTAAATCACCCCTTATTCATCCAAGTTATTTTTTGACAATAATTTGCAACAATATCCACGATTTTACAGAGCATTTGATAAATTACTGCACGTTTTGTTATTATATCAATCTCACTATCGCTATTTATGAGTCCAAACTCCACTTTTGAATGCTTTGAAACAAGATTATTGACGCTAGGCATCTAGCAAATATCATGTTAGAATACTTCCTACAAACAATAAAGTTCCGTCGAAGCACCACATTATTGTCATAAAATTCCGAGGAGAAACAATGAAATTGTTAAGTACCATCCTGTTCGTCAGTGCTGCATTAATATCCAATGTAGCCCAGGCCAAAGTTGACAGCCAGTTTATCATGAGCAATCAGGTCAGTCTTGATTCCTCCTTATATCAACAAATTGGTGTCGATTTAAACCACATCAAAAATAACCGCAGCATTAATAACTATATGTTAAAGGCATTGGCTCCCAATCTGAATGCCACGCTTGACCCACTCAGCAGTTATCAAACCTATTTGCCACATACCACCGAAGCCCCGATCTCGCGTTTTGAACGCTCCGTGATCGCTGCGTATATGGATCGTCCGGATGACAGCACACTGGCCAAATTCCTCGGCGTGTCTCATTATGAACGGGCTTTTACCGGCACCAATAGTACACAATCCCAGGGTCAGCGCATCAAACATCGCATTTTGGCGCAATACTTTTTGCAACGTGCAAAAACCATTGATACCCACGGCAATCCAATACTCAATTTCCTGATTAATACCAATCAGGCTGCAATGGACAACTTCTTCAGCCGTGGCAATCATCTCGATACCGCAGAAAACAATCCGGGTCATCAGTATTATTTCGAGACATTTAACTACCATGAAGAAAACCGGTATCTGGCGCTGGACAAACTATTTACCGAACTGGCAGTTAATCCCAATAATGCCATGACCAATACCTTGCTCAACACCGCCAATTTCTGGATGGGTGGCGAAGCCGGTTATGACGATCCAACCATGTTGTACAACTATGTCTGGTCGAGCTTCTTCTCGATCCGTTCCATGGCCCTGGCGCAAGAACGTGAACTGGCCTGGAAAGCCAATCCTGCGATACCACGTTTCCGTCTGGCATCCATCACTGGCGGCTTAAGCGTACCGTCCCGTCGTTGGCTGGCACAACTGGTGCATGACAATCAAGCCGTCGCCGCACTGGATACAGAACATGAGCAATGGCGTTTGCTGCAACGCGCATTCCATGCCTTCACCGTTGGCAACACCTTGTTCAAGGAAGACTTCCCGACCGCCTTCGCGGCATGGACCGATGGTTTTGCGCACTGCAATGAAGCACCAAATTCGCGCACCTGCGGCGATGCACCGCGTTTCTCGTTCAACGGTCTGGGCTTTGTGCTGGGTTATGTCGATATGTTGGCCAAAGCTGGCGATCTGAACACCGCGCGTTTCCTGCTGAACTACAAATACGCACCGTTTTTGCGTTACAACGACTGGACTCTGGGCCGTCCTGCCTGGGAACACCGTGAGCAAAACCTGGAAGCCATTTCGGCCCTGTATCGCAACAATGATCCAAGTGACGATCCATCGCCATTCTTCCTGGCCAAGAAAAAATGGGGTGCCGACACCCAGACTTGCTCAGTTTGCCATCAAGCCCAGGCTCGCGTCTGGACCGATGCCGAAAAAGCCAATGTCTCCCTGCCTGATCCTTCGGTTGCCACCATCAATAACTGGCCAGCCGTATCCACCAACTGGTTTGGTGGCGTGAAGAACTAATCGCTACAAGCATTACCCGCAGTTCGCCCCGGGGTCTCAACCCGGGGCATTCCCCCCCTGCCATACCGATCACCATGCCCGATGGCGCATGCCAAACCGCCCCCCTCTGTTCGCTCAAGCCAATGTGTCGCTACCGGATAAAAACCTGGCACTCATCAACCATTGACCAGCAATTTCGCCCCACTGGTATGCTGGTGTGAAACATCAGATCGCCAACGAACCAGTACTGCCCTAAAGCCTCGAATCAACCCTGAATACGTTACAATTATTCAACGATTTAACAGGGAGAAACC
>JBDLSU010000718.1:0-2808 GCA_039799405.1 Pseudomonadota bacterium
TTCGGCGTACAGGCTTTCATACCGGCACGCTGCAAGCGCGACATCACATCATCCATTTCTTCGGCCAGTTTGTCCATCGCGGCCTGTGGTGTTTTTTCCGCCGTAATGGCCGTAGCGACGTTTTTCCACCAAAGTTGCGCCATTTTCGGATAATCCGCCACATTGGTACCCGTCGGGGTCCATGCTACCCGCGCAGGGCTGCGGTAGAACTCGATCAAGCCACCATATTGCTCGGCATGCTTGGTAAAGTAATCGAGCTTGATGTCGGATTCACGAATAAAGGTCAAACCCATGATCGATTTTTTGGCCGATACAGTTTTGGAAGTGACAAACTGACCATACAACCAGGCGGCTGCCATGCGATCGGCTGGTGTGCTCTTCAAATAAGTCCAGGCCCCCACATCCTGATAGCCATTTTGCATGCCTTCTTTCCAGTACGGGCCATGTGGTGACGGGGCCATACGCCATTTCGGGAAGCCATTGGTATTCACAGCCGGCAAACCAGGTTTGGTCATGCCTGCGGTAAACGCGGTGTACCAGAAAATTTGCTGGGCGATCTGGCCTTGCGCTGGCACCGGGCCAGCTTCGCCAAAGGTCATGCCAATCGCTTGCGGTGGCGCGTATTTTTTCATCCAGTCAATATACTTGGTCAGTGCATACACTGCCGCTGGCGAATTGGTGGCACCACCACGCGCTACCGAAGCCCCCACCGGCGTACATTTGTCGTCCGCCACCCGGATACCCCATTCATCCACCGGCAAGCCGTTCGGCAAACCTTTGTCGGCAGTACCGGCCATCGAGAGCCAGGCATCGGTAAAGCGCCAACCCAGCGACGGGTCTTTCTTGCCATAATCCATATGACCATACACTTTTTTGCCATCCAGCTCTTTCACGTCATTGGTGAAAAAGTCGGCGATATCTTCATAGGCTGACCAGTTTTGCGGCACGCCCAGGTCATAGCCATACTTGGCCTTGAATTTCGCTTGCAAATCTTTGCGGTCAAACCAGTCGGCGCGAAACCAGTACAGGTTGGCAAACTGTTGATCCGGCAACTGGTACAACTTGCCATCCGGCGAAGTAGTAAATTTGGTGCCAATAAAATCTTTCAAATCCAGCCCCGGATTGGTAAATTGCTTACCCTCGCCAGCCATGTAGTCAGACAAAACCACGGTGGCACCGTAACGCATATGAGTGCCGATCAGGTCAGAATCATTGATCCAGCCATCGTAAATCGATTTGCCCGATTGCAGCGCAGTTTGCAGTTTTTCAACCAGATCGCCTTCCTGAATCGTGTCATGCTTGACCTTGATGCCGGTAATTTCTTCAAACGCCTTGGCCAGTACCTTGGATTCATAAGTATGGGTATCGATGGTTTCCGACACCACACTGATTTCCTTGATGCCCTTGGCCTTGAGTTTGGCGGCGGCATCAATAAACCATTTCATTTCTTCCAATTGGCTAGCGCGCGAGAGCGAACTGGGTTGAAATTCCTTGTCGATCCAGGTTTCGGCCGATTTCACATCGGCCTGGGCATAACCGGCCAGCATCAGGCTGGCAATTGCCACTGCGGTAAGCTTGAATTGCTTCATTTTCTCTCCAATAATAAAATTTATCGGGGCCAACCCTGGCCCCTACCCCTTAACCATCACCAGCAACAACACCAGCAGACCAATTCCCGCCCCCAGCCACTGGCTCAAATCGGTTACGCCAATCCAGATCAAGTTCACATACGCCGACAGCAACAGCCCCAAAAACAGGCGATCACCACGGGTGGTGCGCATTGGCAACCAGCCTTTGCGCTCAATCGTCGGCACCCGCAGTTCCCACACGGTCATGCCAAGCAACATCAAACCAATACAGATAAAAAAGATGGCGATTGGCATGGTCCACGACACCCAGCCAAACGCATTCGATAGCATTTCGCCCATGCTTACACCCTCCCCATGGCAAAGCCCTTGGCGATATGGTTACGCACAAACCAGATCACCAGCGCCCCCGGCACAATCGTCAACATACCGGCCGCTGCCAGCACGCCCCAGTCCATGCCCGACGCTGACACCGTGCGCGTCATGATGGCGGTAATCGGCTTGGCATTCACCGAAGTGAGGGTGCGTGCCAACAGCAATTCGACCCAACTGAACATAAAGCAAAAGAACGCCGTCACCCCCACACCGGACTTGATCAGAGGCATAAACACCTTCAAAAAGAAGCGCGGGAAAGAAAAGCCGTCGATATACGCGGTTTCATCAATTTCACGCGGAATGCCGGACATAAAGCCTTCCAGAATCCAGACCGCCAGCGGCACATTGAACAACATATGCGACAGCGCCACCGCGATATGGGTATCCATCAGCCCGACGGTGGAATACAACTGGAAGAACGGCAGCAAAAACACCGCAGGTGGCGTCATGCGATTGGTCAGCAGCCAGAAAAACATATGCTTGTCGCCCAAAAAGCGATAGCGCGAAAAACCGTAAGCCGCTGGCAGCGCCACCAGCAGCGACAGCACGGTATTCATGGCGACATACATCATCGAATTGATATAGCCGCTGTACCAGGACGGGTCGGAAAAAATCACCTTGTAATTGGCCAGCGTCGGGCTATTGGGCCAGATTGAAAACACCGAGATGGTTTCTTCATTGGTTTTGAGCGAGGTGTTCAACAACCAATACAAAGGAATCAGCGTGAAGGCGATGTATAGCAACAGCAGCAGATGGCGGGTCCAGGCCTGCGATGGTGAATTATTCATGCCCCTGCCCCTTGCCAGCCGATTGCATCCAGTTATACAACACATGGCAAAAGCCCAAA
>JBDLSU010000719.1:0-3603 GCA_039799405.1 Pseudomonadota bacterium
ATCGACACTGACGTAGGTATGTTCAATGATTTCGCGAAAGCCATTCATCACCGACAGCACGATAATCAAGGTCATGACCGACAACAGCATCGCAATAATCGAAGCCCAGGAGGTGAAGGAGATATAGTTGCTGCTTTTTTTTCCCAGCAAAAAGCGCAAGGCCAATAGGGCCTCGAAAGGCTTGATTAACATAAACCGCGATAAACCTCTATTCAAACGTGGCCTGGTAGGCATAGTCGCCCGGGCTCAGGGTTTCAAAGATGATGGCGGCGCGAAAATCGTCGATTTTGCGCACTTCCGGCTTGGGCAAACCGACTTTCAGGGCTTGCACATTGGGCATGATACCCTTCTTTGGCAGCATCACGGTCAGGCTGCCGCCCAGAACCGGGGTTTTACCGGTCACGGACAGGTTAAATTCCAGCCGCCGCCCCAGATTGCGTGCCGATAGTTTCAGGCGCTCGCGCTCGCGCCACCAGTTGGCCACTTCGGTAGCAGAGGCCATCCAGACCTGGGCACGGTATTTTTTCAGATGTTTGAGCAAGGTCGGCATGGCGGCAGTGAGGGCGGCATCGTCGGTGTAATTCTGGCTGTGGATACTGAGCAAACCAAGGCCGCCCATTTCATAGGCCAGATCAAAATCATCCACCAGCGCCTGGCCCAGCTTGTCGCCGGTCAACCCTTCTTTGGCCAGATTGATGTCGTCGCGCTGGGTGCGCGGCAAAATCACCATGGCATCAGGCACGCCATCGATTTTGGCAAATTCCGGCAGGCGCGCATCGCTGCGCCCGGGGTCGGTGGTATGGTGGCGTATGCCCGCTTTGAACAGGATTTTTTCGGTATTGGCGTCATAACTTTCCAGCGGCGCACGAAAACCGGTGACGCTGCTGGTATCGTGCAGCAGTTCTTTCATGTCGGCTTGCATGGTGTTGATGCGCTGCTGCTGGGCGCTGATTTGCTGGCCCTTGAAGCCGTCGTGGACATCGCCGTGGTAGCCGATTTCAAAATCGCGCGCCAGCGATTGCAACACGTCCGGGTATTGCTTGGCGCTGGAGGTAAGCACATAAAAGGTACCGCGATAATTGAGCGCGCGCATCATCGAGGCAAAGCGCAACGCATTCGGAAAGCCTTGTTCGGTATCCATTTCAATCATTTCAGCACTACGCCGTCCATTCGGCCAAGCCGACTTGACGATGGCCGGTTTGCGCCCCAGCCAGGTGATTGCGTCATCGAGCAAATCGTAGATCGGAAAGGCTTGCGCTTCCCAGCCGGATTCGGCAAAGGCCAACACCACGGCGCGGCCACCGTTTTTTTCGGAAAAGGTAATCGCGGCTTCCTGACTGCGCTCGCCAGTGGGGGCGCGGCTCCATTCCATGATCTGGCCCGCACGGTTTTCGCCCTTGATGCGCAAAAAGCGCTCGGCCGGTTTGCCCAGCCAAATGCGCCTGCCAGCACCATTGGTTTGCGATACCGGCGATTCACCATTTAAGATCAGTTGCTGGGCGGTGGCACCGGCTTCCATTTCACCCACTACTTGCGCCCCCAGATCGGCCAATAAATCCCAGCCCTTCCATTCACCATTGCCGCCACGGCTGCCAGTGGCCCAGGTCGCCAGCACGGCACCGCCGTTTTTTTGAAAGCGCGTAATTTCGCTGCGCTCTTCATCGTTGAGCGACAAGGCCGAAGGCAAAATCAGCACGCCTTCGGTCAGCTTGATCAGATCGCTGATTTCGCTGATTTCTTTAATACTTTGCTTGCGCTGCTTGAAATAGTTGCGCCAGGGGTTGATCAGGGTTTCATAGTTGCCGCCAATTTGGGTGAAATAGGCTTTGCTATTGGGCGAAACATACAGCACCACGCCGTTTTGCACGCTGTCGGTCTTTTTTTGCTCGACACCCACCACCGGCATTTTCCAACCCAGGCTCTGCATCGCCAATAAAAACCCCAATACCGCAGTGGCAATGCCCATGATGATCAGGGCGGGCAGATACATGCCACTCTTGCGATAGGCCGGGCGATTTTCAAATTCATCAACGTCAACATTCGACATGGCAAAGGCACTCATGATTCATTGGATGGCGCAGTCGAATTGGCGGACAGGGTTTTGCCGGGCACATAGCGTTCCAGAAAAATCGGTTGATATGGGCCATCGGCATGCATGGTCGGGTCGCGTTTTTTGGGGCGGCGCTTGTCACGCAATTTAAATGCAATATACGCCGCCACCGCTACCACCAGGGTGCCGATGGTGGTGATCAGAATCACGGTCGCCAATAAAGAAATCAGATCCATGTCAAAGTTTTCCTTCGCGCTGCAATTTGCCCCAGGTCATCGCGGTGCCGCGCCATTCTTCTAGCGTAGCAAAGACCTTGGAAACGTCAATAATGGTAATGTAGAACAAGCGAAACACCACCGAGTAAAAAATCAGGCCGGGGTCTTCTTCTTCGATGATGACGCAATACGCCGCCGAAATGATATCAAGCATGGTCAGTTGCAGCCACCAGTAAAACAAAAAAATCGCCACGCCATACTGCAAGCCAATATAGGCGAAAAAGATATTGCCCAGCACCGTGGAAAACGGCCACATGATACCTTCAAACAGCATGTACCACAGGATGAAAAAATTCAGCCCGGCTTTGCGTGGTTGCCACAGGGCCGAACTGTGCTTCCTGGTAGCTTGCAAAATGCCCCGGGTCCAGCGGTAGCGCTGCTTGAGCAAATCCAGCAAACGGCTCGGGGTTTCGACCCAGGCCACGGCGGTCGGTTCATAGGCAATATGCCAGCCGCGCATCAGTAATTTCAGCGTTAAATCGCAATCTTCGGCGAAGGTGTCATGGTCATAGCCACCCGCCTGTTGTAACACGGTTTTGCGGAACATACCCAAGGGGCCGGGAATGATATTGACCGCGCGCATAAAGCTTTGCGCCTTGCGCGCCATCGCCAGGCCTTCGACGTATTCCAGCGCCTGCACACGGGTCCACAAATTTTCCCGGTTCAAGACCTTGACATTACCCGCCACCGCACCGACGCTGGGATCTTCAAAATGGCGGATACAGGCGCGCAAGGTATTGGGCGAGAGCTTGGTGTCGCCATCCATATTCAGGATAAATTCGCCACGCGCCTGGGTCATGCCGGTATTGAGCGCATCGGACTTGCCGCCATTGCGCTTGGTCACCACCCGCACTGGCACCACGCTTTGTTCGCGCGATACCGCCAGCGCTTTTTCATAGGTATCGTCGGAAGAGCCGTCATCGACCACGATGATTTCATAATTCGGATAATCGAGTTTGAGCAGCGAACGCACCGCAGGCTGGATCACCGGGCCTTCGTTATAGGCGGGCACCACCAGCGAAATCATCGGCAAGCTGCCTTCTTCGCGATAATTGTTTTCGCGCGCATCGTCTTCGCGACGGCGCTTGAGCAGGTATTCCAGATGTTCCATGAAGGAATACAAAATCATCACCGCATAACGAATGATGAGCAAGCCCAGGAAAAACATCAGGTAAATTGAAATGGCCGAGAGCACAAAGTTTTCAAACAAGATTGAAAACGAATCTTCGCCCAGATTCAGGATTTTGTCGTAACTGAAGCCGATCAACAACACCAGGC
>JBDLSU010000720.1:0-3691 GCA_039799405.1 Pseudomonadota bacterium
TCACCGGCCCAAAAACCCTGTTCTGTCAGTTCGGCCCACAGCTTGCGGTAGAAACTGGGTTCTTCCCTTCCGGAACGCAAGATCGTCGGCGTCTGCCCCACTGCATCGGCTTCGTTATAGCCAGTAATGAGCGTGAAGGCCGGGTTGATGGCGACAATTACGCCGCTGGCATCGGTAACGATCACGCCATCGGCAATATGCTCCAGTACCTTGGCGGAGAGGCGTAATTTTTCTTCGGCCAGAATCCGTTCGCTGATATCAGCATATACCCAGATACTGCCATTGTCGGGATTGGAAGGATCGAGCGCACTGCCGCTGACCATGCACCAGAACAAGCTGCCATCTTGCCGCTTGTAACGCCGTTCTTCGCTGAAATAATCGTCTTCCGCAATCATCGGGTACTGGCGCTGTCCGGCCAGCAAATAATCTTGCTCGGTGGGGAATAAAATCAGGGTCGAATGACCATTCATCTGGCCAGCAGGATAGCCAAACAATTCTTCGCAACGTCGGTTGGCTGAAATGATTTTGCGCTCGCGCACGAACATCACGCCAAACATCACATTTTCCAGAATCGCGCTTTGTTCCGCCAGCAAATTGGCGATGCGCATTTCATTTTGTTTGCGCTCGGTAATGTCGGTAATAATGCCATCGATGGATAATACCCGCATTCCGTCCTGGGATTCCGGATGACCGCTCTCCGACACCCAGCGCTCTTTGCCCTCCACATCCACAATCCGGTATTCGACCTGGTATTGACGGCGCTCCTGGATACCATCCTGCACGGTTTGTTGTTGGCGCGCGCGATCTTCCTGCACAATCAAATCGGTCCAGCTCTGCATCGTGCCCTGCATTAACTGCGCCGCCGAGCGGCCACAGATTTCTTCTATCGTATCGCTGATAAATTCGATCTCGCCATCGGTGCGAAAGCGAAACACCGCGCCCGGCACCTGGGTCACAATGGTACGAAAACGCTCTTCTCGCTGGCGCACATCTTCAAACAAATGCCTGATTGCAACCCGCATTTGATCCAGTTGGCTACCCAGCCGACCCAGTTCATCCTTGCTTTGCAGACGTAATTGTTGATCAAAGTCGCCATGCGACAGATGATCGGAAAAGTCCATCAGGCTGCGCAAAGGCTGTACCAGACGCCGGTTCAGAAACAATACGATGAACATCAGCGAAATCGCCAACTGCGCCGCCACCACAAACACATAGGAGCGCTGCTTTTCCCGCAATTCCTGGTGGCTGCGGGCGTCATCCATCTCGATCAGAACCTGTCCGATACGCTCACCGCGCAACACCACCACGCGCTGGGTGCGATAAATGGTGCCAGTAAGGCGCTGGGGCGAATAAACATTGATAAAGGGTGCCTGTCTTTGGTCTACCACCCGCACATGCAATACTGCCGGGTCGCGCATTACTGCGTCAATCAGGGCGCGGGCGGTTTCCGGATTCATGATCCATAAGGACTCTTGCATCCCGAGCGCCAGAATGTCGGCATAACGCTGCATGGATTCATTGAGCGAAGTCTGGGCCGCCCTTTCTTCGCGGATACCGACCAACAAATAGCTGCCGATAACGGCCGGGATGACCAGACAGGCAAACACCACCACCAGTAGCGAGGCGAAAATCGAGCGGCCGTATAAGGCACTCACGATTTTTCGGAAGGATCGTTGCGATTGGCTCGGCATGCAGGTGGCTTTAATAGGGTTGCATTAAAAAACAGTACATCGTCATCGGGTCAGGCAAACAGGTAAACACTAACAGAAAATCCGGGGTCAATTGATCTTGGCTTAGCTGCACGTTGTTGATATGCAGCACTTGTAGCAAGTTTTGGAATATTTGACCAGAAAACCGTCCGGGGCAGACCATAATATCCCTCAGTGATACTACTAGCTGGCCATCACCCCGATCTTCGACTACCAATCCCCCACCGCAACGGGCTGCCTGTACATTTGATAATGTGAGCGTGAATATGACTCAAAACTTTTTCCAGACCTTTGTGCTGCTGTTGCTGGTGACAGATCCGTTTGGCAACGTCCCGCTGTTTGTCAGTGCACTGGGCAAAGTGGCACCGCAACGGCGCTGGCGCGTGGTGGTGCGCGAATGTGCGATTGCATTTTTTCTGCTGCTGCTTTTCATGTTTTTCGGTCGCCACTTCCTGGCAGCGATCCAGTTATCCGATATTGCGCTACGTATTGGTGGCAGTGTAATTTTGTTTTTGATTGCTCTACGCATGGTATTCCCCCAGCCGGGTGGTGCATTTGGCGACAGTGGCGAAGGTGATGGCGAACCCTTTATTGTGCCGCTGGCGATTCCGGCACTGGCCGGGCCGTCGGCACTGGCTACGGTATTATTGTTTTCCTCGCGCCATATGACTGAAATCGTGATTCATGTGGCGGCACTGACTGCGGTCGCGATGGTATGGCTGATGGTCTTTTTAATCGCCCAACGCCTGCAAGATACCCTCGGACCGAAGGTCATGACCGCATTTGAACGGTTAATGGGCTTGATTTTGACGGCCATGGCGGCAGAAATGATGCTCACCGGCATCAAGGCTTTCCTGAAATCACTTTGATCTATCTGGTTCGCCTTGTTTTCTATTAAACAGGGCGTGCCAGCCGGTCAGACCCAACTGTCGCATGGTTGCCATGTTTTTCTCGTAAATATCTGCGGCATCCGGTATGGCATCAACCGCCTTTTCAATGCTGGCTTCGCGCAGCAGGTGCAGCATCGGATAGGGCGAACGATTGGTGTAGTTCTCGATAGCATCGGGCGCGCTATCGGCAAATTGATAGTCAGGATGAAAACTTGCAATCTGAATTTCACCCGTCAGCCCATTCTTTTCCAGCAGATCGTCGGCCAAATCGAGGAAATCGTTATATTCCAAAAAATTATGGAGCAGGCCCGGATGAATTAATAAGGTCGTATCCACACAATTCGCATCAATAGTCGATAAGTACTGCAATTCGTCATTTAAATCGTTTAATAGCGCGCCAATATCTTGCGCCTGGCTGACAATCAACCTGATTTGTTGCCGTACGTACACAGACTTGGCAAATGGGCAGAGATTCAAGCCAATCACCGCTTTTTCAAGCCACTCAATTGTCTCCGAGATAATTAAATTTCGATATGAAATATTTTCTGATTCACTCATTATTGTCCGCTTCAATTAAAAATGTCATTTACCTTATCCGGCGCAATCACTGTTTGCAGCACCGAAGCTGTCCCAACCGCATAAAAATTCCTGATTGGCTCAAATCTTCAATTTCATACAACAATATGCACCGCCACCCAATGCATAATTCTTCACGACTTAACACAAATTTCGCACCATCATTGACCTTCTACAAATAATTCCGGGGCACCCGGAATTTTCTTTGAGGACAAGAAAAAAATTCAATGAATTGCGCTAAGATTGCCATTGTACATCGGCCTTCAGCCACCTGATGGCCTGCCCCAAATACACAATTTTTCTTCCATAGCTGATTATTGTAGCAATATCACCGAGAGAGGTTCCCTTATGAACACCGATGTCTCGCTTGTGCCAGTCACTCCCATGACCAATCAAAATGACTCCCCGATTATTACCGCCAGCACGATGGATATTGCCGATCTGCTGGTAGCCTATCTGGCGCAATTGGGCATTGAATACATCTTTGGCGTACCCGGCGGAGCGATTGAACCGCTA
>JBDLSU010000721.1:0-11733 GCA_039799405.1 Pseudomonadota bacterium
GGCGGCTTGCAACACATTCAAAAAATAAACTTGTTGTGGATTGTCGGGCGCATCAATGCGCAGGCGCACCCGCATTGGCTCGTTGCGCGCGGCGGTTTGTTCGATATGGCTGTCGTTGCTATTGACGGCGCTGAGCAGTGCCCCGGCAGGCAACAAGCTGGTTACTTGCAATTGCTGGCCGCCTGCGGTGGTGGCGCGGGCGCGGTTGGTGCTGATGCTGGCGGGTGTGGCCAGTTGCAGCCACCAGCGCTTGAAGCGATTGGCGGTTTTGGATTGGGCGCGATCGAGCATGACCACGGTATCGGGTTTGAGCCACAGCAGCGAGCGGCTGGCATGCACGATATCGGTAGCGTTTTCACTGCTGGCGTTGTAGGTATTGGTGGCGTCGCCAAAAGCATACAGATAGTGTTCATTGACGGCACTGCTAACCAGCAAAGGATTGCCGGAGCCAACCAGATTCCATTGCGAGCCGCGCCGCCACAAATCGGTGCGCCAGTCGCTGTCATCGCGGTTGGGTTTGTCGTTTTCCAGTGCCAGCAGGTTTTTGAATTCGGACGAGGCGATGCCTTCGGCAATATCCGGATAGCCATTTCTGGCCTTGGTCAGCCATTCGCCATTGCGATACCATTCAAAATGGTTGGCGCTGCTTTGCTGGTGGTCGATCTGGTTCCAGGGCAGGCTGTAGATAAACCAACTGGCATCATTATTCCAACTGGTGCGGGAGAAAATGGTTTGCAGCCCGGTGGCGTGGTGATGCAGGCTCAAGGCCGGGCGCGGGTCGGCGGCGGGCAGCAAGGTCGGGTCATACAGCATGAAATATAAAATCGTATGGCGGAAATCATCCGGGTTGCTGGCACGGCGCATGAAGTTGGCGGCACCACCCGGCATCATATGGGTTTGTGCCCAGCGCAGTGAGGGCAGGCGATTATTGTTGCCGGTCAAAATATCATACGCACCCAGGGCACCAAAGGCGCTGATAAAGTCGCTGCTATGGTAGTTTTCGCCATCGCCGTACCAGGCGGGCAAATACACCGGCCCCAGATTGGCTTCTTCAATGGGAGCCGGGCTGAGCGAATGATAAAACGCGTACAAAAACTGATACCAGAAGCCCGAGCTATCCATCTGGCAATGGCTGCCGCAGGTGTCCATGCCGGCGCTGCGCAGCGCCAGTAAAAACTGGATCGCATAGCTGGCCGTTTGCGGGCTGTATTCATAACCTTCCGGCAGCAAGCCGCCCCGGCTTTCATTGTTGATCAGCGAATCAAACAGATACAACCATGCGCCAGTGGCATTGCCCAGATAGTTGCGCAAGCTGTTGTTGGCGTCATCGGCCGGGTCGAGCGCCATCGCCATCATGCCCAGGTTGCGCATGTGCGCAGTGAAATAGTTATTGCCGGACCAGCGCACCTGTTCGTTGTTGGCTAACAGTGCCGGGTCGTTGACCATGCCGATTGGCGTCGGGTGGTTGTAGCCGCGTTCGATAATTTCTTGCGACCAGCGTAAAAATACCGTGCGGATGGTTTGTTTGTCCTGCGCCGTCAGCGTAGGGTAGATCCAGTCCACCACCAGCGGAAAGGCTTCGCCATGCCAGCGTGCGCGGTTGGAATCTTCAGTAAAAAAGCGCGGGCTGCGATACGGCGGGTAGCCGCTTTGCTGGTTTTCCGGGCAAATGTAATTGGCTTCCTGGGCCGGGCCTTGCGCGGCGATGTTGATGATGCTCATCAACAGGGTGCGGGCGCGGCTGGCATAGTCGGCGCGCACAGCGGCATCGTTTTCTACTTGCGCCATGAAGGCAAACAATTGGGCGTAGGATTCGGTGGGGTAGGCTTCGTATTCGGTACTGCCGCAATCACGGCGGGGCACGTCGCCGCTATCCATCTCGGCCTTGGCGCGCAGGGCCAAGGGCTTCAGGGCGTCGCGGTACAAAGGGTTGCTGTCATTGGCCCAGGCGCGCAGGCGCGGCAGATCGGCTTCGGTCAGCCACAGACGCGGGTGGGTTTGAACCTGCGCCTGTACCATGGCCGTGGCATTGGCAAGAATCAGGCAGAAAAATGCAATCAGCTTCATGGCATACTCCGGCAATAAACAGACAAGGGAAACCAACTGACTCGAATATATACCTTGTGCCTGGTGTGTGCCTGTTCCCCGGACAATTTTTATATCAAAAATACGGTGCCACGATCCCTTCCTTTTCAAGCACGCCCAAACACGCCGGGCGCTCCGGCATGGAAACAAATTCTACCGGAAAATCCTGTTCTGATTCGGGGTAAAATACCGCAGCTCCGGCATACCGCCAGCCGGGCCTTCAATTTTATGGATCCCCTGATGCAAACACACGCCACTTCCGGCCATTCTGCCGACCCGGGCCATGCCCCCGCCATGCGCAGCCTGCAAGAAGCAATCACTGTGCGCCAGAATGGTTTTAATCTGATCCGCTTGATAGCAGCGCTGCTGGTGGTGGTATTTCATGTATGGCAACTCAATGTGCTGCAACCGAATAGTCCTGACCCGCTGACGGCGTGGCTGGGGCCTGATCTTAATCTGGGCACGCTGGCGGTGGCGCTGTTTTTCATGATCAGTGGATTGTTTATCACCCAAAGCTGGATCAATGACCCGCATTTGCTGCGTTTTTCCTTGCGCCGGGTGATGCGTATCGTACCGGGGCTGCTAGTGTGCCTGTTGTTGACCACGCTGTTGGCAGTGAGTTTTTTTTCAGCCGCTGGCCTGGCAGGCATGCTGCGCGCTGACACCTGGCACTATATTTTGAGCAATAGCGTGCTGCATGGTTTACAACTGATTATTCCGCCTGAAGCAACCGCAATATCCGGCGTGTTGCAAGGGGAGAAACTGAATGGCCCATTATGGACACTGTACTGGGAAGGGCGCATGTATGTCATGGTCGCATTGCTCGGTTGTCTGGCATGGCAGCCACTGCGGCGCTGGTTTGCCTGGGCCGCGCTGTTCCTGATTTTGTCGGCATCGCTGTTTCCATCGGTATTAAACGGGTATGTCTGGGAAGTGCGTTTGTGGAGCATGTTTTTGACCGGCATGTTGTTGTTCACGCTGGCCGGTTCGGTACGCATCGGCTGGCATCAGGTGCTGGCAGCCCTGGTTTTGATCGTGCTGAACTGGAGTGGTTTCATGGCACTTGACGGCCATGGCTTGCGCTGGTTTACCCTGGTGTTGTTCCTGGGGCTGTTGAGCCTGAAAATCGGCACGCAGTGCTGGCCTGGCCTGGCCCATTTGCAAAAGCATGATTATTCCTATGCCATCTATATTTATCACTGGCCGGTGATTTTACTGCTCCGTGCC
The DNA here is from genome assembly GCA_039799405.1 of Pseudomonadota bacterium. Taxonomy (GTDB): domain Bacteria; phylum Pseudomonadota; class Gammaproteobacteria; order Burkholderiales; family Burkholderiaceae_D; genus CAMBDR01. Next base: position 3,313 of record JBDLSU010000721.1, read on the forward strand.
AGCTTGCCGCCGCTGGGGCCACTTAATCTGTTGCTGTGTACGCTGCTGGTGCTGATTCCGCTTGCGATGGTGAGCTGGCATTGGGTTGAAGCACCGATGTTACGGTTGGGGCAGGGCTGGATCGGCAAGCTGCGCAAGCCTTAGCAAGCTGCCGGACTTGGGCCTTTTCGGCAAAATCCGTTCTGCCAGCGAGATTTCTCCCTGCGATTTGTTACCGCAACAGGGTTGCGGCAGATGGCGGCGATGCCTATAGTTCACTGGCCGCAGCTTGGCTGCGCGTACAGGCTGGCCGTAAGGGCCGCCGTCGTCGGAACGGCATGATTAAACTGGAGAATGCAATGAATTCAAACGATAGCACCGATGGTATGGCTGGGGCAGGACTGGAGTCGCCGCGCTTTCAACCACTGACTCCGCTTACCCGGGCCGAGATTGCCTTTATCGAACAGGTGGTGTGGCCGATGCCACGTGCTGAAGTGCTGGCGCGGCTGGAGCGCGATGTGCAAACCGCGTGTGAAATCGAGCTGGCGACCATTCCCATTTATTTGTTCAGCTATTACTCAATCAATCGCACCGTCGCCACCGGTTCCAGCCTGGATCCGGTCAGCGCCTTTGCCAACAGCGCAGGCAGCCAGATCATGAGTGTGGCGGTAGAAGAAATGCTGCATATGTCCTTGTCGGCCAATTTGTTTTTTGCCTTGTTTGGACGCAGCCCGCAGCTATACCGCAAAGCACCTGCCAGCTACCCGGCCCAATTGCCCTACCACAAACTGATCGGGCCGGATGGGCCGCAAGGCCCTTGCGATGCGCCAGTCGAAATTCCGCTGGCCAGCTTCGGCTTTGAGCAGCTTTGGCACTTCTTGCAAATCGAAAATCCCGGACGTTTCGATCTGCCCCCCAAAGACCGTGATTGGTCTACCATCGGCCAGTTCTATTCCTACATTCGCTGCATGCTGTACTCGCCTTGTTTGGGTGAGAGTGATTTTTGTGTCGGCAAGGCCGAACTGCAAATCCAGCACTACAATTATTCGCCATCGAATGTTGATACTGTCAGCCCCAAGGGGCCATTTAATGAATGGCAAGCGCCGTCAGGCGCGGACAGTGCCGCCAAAAGTGCCCAATTTGCCAATGCCTCTGACAGCCATGCCGGACGCACCGCACTCATCACCGTCAGCTCCCGTTTGCAGGCGCTGCAAGCGATAGATACCATATGCGATCAGGGTGAGGGCTTTAATCACCGCAAATTTGATGATCCGCGCCATCAGGAATATTCGCATTACTATAAATTTTTGCGCTTGCAAGCCCAACTGGAAGGCTATGCCGGCAGTATCGAACAACTGGCTCCGAAGCCACAACCGCCGGCCCCGCTGCTGCCCACCATCACGCAGGCACAACAAGCCGGGTTTGTGTACGCCTTTCCAACAAATCCGGTTACGGCCAATTATCCGGCACCACTACAAGCCTTGTCGGATTTTTGCAATGGCTTGTTCCAGTATATGTTGATCATGACCGAAGTGATTTTTTGCGTACCGGCCGAACCAGGGCGAGTGCAGCAACAACAATCGCAAAAAATGTATTTCAATATCGCCTTGCATCGCTCCATGATCTGGGTACTGGACAAATATATTCAGGAAATGCGCAAGATCACCCTGGCCGATGGCACTGCGTTTGCGCCAACCTTTGAATTTGTCAACCTGGGCCTGGCTTTCGATTCCTTTACCACGTTGACTGCGCTGGGGCAGGCGGCGCTTGCCTCGCTCACCAATAATCCGCTGGTGCCCTCCTGGCTGGCAAGCGACTTTACCTATTACATCGAGACCGCGCTCACCCGTAACAGTGCGGCGGGTGCCCCCAAACATTTGCCCAATGTGGCCGACTATATGCCCTATCCCTTTGCCAGCGCTCCCGCTTTCCCGACCAGCATTGGCACCCAGCCACCCGGTGCTGAGCTGCATGCCTGCATGGGCTTGAATAGCTGCCAGGGCCAGGACCGGTTTGGCCTGTCTGGCCCGGCGGGGCCAAATGAGTGCGCCGGGCAAGGCTTTTGCTCGACCGCCAACGACCATCAATGCCATACCGAAAACGATTGCCGTCACCAGGGCGGTTGCGGCTTGTATGGTACTAATGAAGAAATGAGCCAGCCCGGGCGCAATGCTTGCAGTGCGCTTGGCTCGTGCGCCACCCCGATCAATGCCGAACGCTTTATTACCGATGGTGAGCATCAGCGCCACAGTGTCTGGCAACGCGCGCGCAAGGTATTTCATGAGCAAGAATGGCCGGCCTTGCGTGCCAAAAATCCGGCCTTGCCGGAACAATTGCCTCCGGTTGGCGGGAGCGCGTTTGTGGATAAAAATGGCGATGTGTTTGCCGATGGCCCGGCTTACTTGTGGATTTCAGCCGACAACACCGAACGCGGCAATATGACCGCTTGCGGTGCCAGCGGCATGAGCGGGGCCGGAGGCTGCACCTGACATGGTTGCCACCGACAAGTGCAAACCCGGTTTGGGCCTGGGCCTGGGCTTGCGCAACTGCCACTTTGATGCCATTGTGCAGGGCGCGCCCGGGGTAGACTGGTTTGAAGCGATTTCCGAAAATTTTATGGATTCGCACGGGCGGCCACGCGCTATGCTGGCGCAAATTGCCGAGCGCTACCCGATCGTATTACACGGCGTCTCGCTCTCAATTGGCAGCACCGATGCGCTCGATCTGGATTATCTGCGCAAGCTCAAGGCGCTGGCAAACCAGGTACGGGCGCGCTGGGTCAGCGACCATTTGTGCTGGAGTTCAGTGCAAGGCGTGCATGCGCATGATTTGTTGCCGCTGCCCTTGAATGAAACCACCTTGCGTCATGTTACGCGCCGGGTGTTGCAGGTGCAAGACTTGCTGGAACGGCCGCTGGTGCTGGAAAACCCCAGCACCTATCTCAGTTTTACCGATTCCACCATGAGTGAGCCGGAATTTTTGCGGCACCTGACGGCGGCCACCGGGTGCCAGTTTTTGCTGGACGTGAACAATGTCTACGTCACCTGCTTCAATAACGATCTCGATCCGTTCGACTATTTGCAGCAATTTCCAATGCAGCAAGTGCTGCAATTTCATCTGGCCGGACACCAGCATTGTGGCAGCCATATCATCGATACCCACGACCGCCCGGTGGCCGACGCGGTCTGGCAACTATTTCGCCAAGCCTGGGCCATGCGGCCTGACACCGCAACCTTGCTGGAGTGGGATGGCAATATTCCGGCACTCGAAGTTTGTCTGGCCGAATTGAACAAGGCGCGCCAGTTCATGCAAGACGGGTTTGTCCCGGCTCTGCCGGATGGCACTGACAAAACCCTGGAGGAACCGCTCTCAACCCCGCTCGGCTTTATGGTGCCGGACGTGATGCAAAACGTCAGGATGTCGGCATGAACCCGGACAGCTCCGACCAGCACGCTTTGGCGCAGTTGCAACAGCGCATGCAACAATGCCTGATATCCGGCTTGCCTGATCAGGCCCACAACTGGATCAAACCGAATGCGCGCCAGCTTCCGGCGGCGCGTCTGGCGATTTACCAGCGCAGCTATTATGCGCGGCTATTAAACTGCTTGTGCGAACAGTTTCCGGCCCTGTGCCATGCCCTGGGCCAGCCACTGTTTGAAGACTTTGCCCGGCTGTATCTGCAGCAATGTCCCTCCGACAGCTATACCCTGTATCAACTGGGTCGGCGTTTTCCGGCCTATCTGGTAGCGAGCCGCCCCGAACAGCCGGAAGTGTGGATGGACTTTATGTGCGATCTGGCCCACTTTGAGCGCCTGGTGTTTGCCCTGTTTGATGCGCCCGGCCCGGAACAATCGGGCCGTCTGGCCCGCCAGGATAGCCCGGATGCCGACCTGCAATGGCAAAGCGGCTGTGCGCTGGGAGAATATCGTTTCGATGTGGCCGCTTATTACCATGGCGTGCGACAACAGCGCAAGCCGCCTTTACCGGCCATGGTGCGTACCTGTGTGGCCTTGGTACGCAAAAATTATTTGACCCGGACTTTGCCGCTGACGCCGGTGCAATATCAGTTTTTACAGCGCCTGCAACAGGGTATGACGGTAGCGGCGGCGCTGCGTGATTTGGCTGCCTGCCTGAGCCTGGATCTGGCACAACTGGAGCGCAACTGGCATAGCGCACAAGGCAGCCGTGCGCGCTGGATCGAGGCTGGCATGTTTGTGCTTGCCGCAAGTTGATCAAGCCTGGTGTGCTTAGCCTGGCCCGGTTGCGCCAGCTTCGGGTCGTGCTGTTTTGCCAGTGTGACCAGCGTAACCAGCGTGACCATTGGGCGACCCTGCGTCAGCGTGCCACCGTATTCTGGGCCATCCTGCGCTTGCAGGTCAGAAGCCCCGGTTGAGCAAGCGCAACCTGTCCTGATATGCCGGTTTCAGGCGGTAGAGCTGGGCCGGGCGGTGCGCGCCCGCCGCTTCCATTTGTCCGCTTATTGCTTCCAGAAAATCCATTTCCGTCATCTTGCGCCGGAAGCTCACCTTGTTCATCTCTTCCCCCATCAGGGTTTCATACAGGCGCTGTAATTGCGGCAGGGTGAAACTGTCGCCCAGCAAATAACAGGGCAGGGAAGAATACTGGCTCTTGCTGCGCAGCCGCGCTACCGCTGCATCGATAATCGGGCGGTGATCAAACGGCAGCGGCGGCAGGTGATCGACATCGATCAGACGCAGTTCCGGATGTGCCACCGTGGTGATCAAATCACACGGCACCAGCGCGTAATAGCTGATCGACACCGACCAGCCGCGCGGGTCACGCACCTGGCCGGAAAAGGTTGCCAGTTGTTCCAGATAGGGCATCTCGATTTGGGTTTTTTCGCGCATCACGCGTAGCGCAGCGGCACGCGCATCGGCGTCGTCATCAGTATGGATAAAACCGCCCGGCAAACAGGGGATGCCCTGATACGGCTCACGCTCGCGCCGCCACAGGGCCACATGCAGGCGCTCAAGCTTGATGGTCAGGAGCACGATATCGACCGTGCAAATGACGCCAGGAAAAGTGGGGAGAGTATTCACGTGACAGACCTCGACGCCAAAAAACGCAAACAGTGTGGATGAAAGGGGCAACCAGCCCGCAGCAAGTCCGGCTTAAGTACGAAATGATTTTAAGCGGTGTAAGGAAATCAGGATGATTCTGGTCAGGCATGCGAGGCAAGCACCGCCGGATCATATCATGCTTAGTTTAAAGAATGAATTAAATATTCCATTCGCGCTGAGAACCGTTTTGGAAATAGTACTTGTGCGTTTGAAGTGATTCGGCAATACTTGGCTGACGCTAATCCATTTTGCAGGGGAATCTGAGCATGTGCCAGTTGCTGGGAATGAATTGTAATGTGCCAACCGATATTATTTTCAGCTTCACCGGCTTTGTACCGCGTGCCGGGTTGACCGATCATCATAGCGACGGCTGGGGCATTGCCTTTTTTGAAGGCGCGGGCGTGCGCCATTTTGTCGATCACCAGGCCGCCATCCATTCACCGCTGGCCGATCTGGTCAAGCGCTGGCCGATCAAATCCACCAATGTGATCGCGCATATCCGCAAAGCCACCCAGGGCGTGGTGGCGCTGGAAAACTGCCACCCGTTCACGCGCGAGCTTTGGGGCCGCTACTGGGTGTTTGCGCATAATGGCGATTTGAAAGCATTTCATCCCGTGCTCGATGGTTCCTTCCACCCGGTCGGCTGCACCGACAGCGAACGCGCGTGCTGCTATCTGCTGCAAGAAATGCGGCGCGAATTCGGCCCGACCGAACCTTGCCTGGACGATTTAAGCCGCTTCCTGCGCGAAAAATGCAGCGAACTGGCCAGCTATGGCACCTTCAATTTATTATTTTCTGACGGCCGCACGATGTTTGTGCATTGCTCGACCGATTTGCACTACATTCTGCGCCAAACTCCGTTCGCCCATGCCGCGCTGGACGATGCCGATGTCCACATCGATTTTGCGACCGAAGCCACGGTACAGGACAAGGTGGTGATCATCGCGACCAGTCCTTTGACAAGCAATGAAATCTGGTGTCAAATGACGCCGGGCCAGTTTTTGGTGTTTGTGGATGGGGTGGCGTTGCCGGAGCCGACCGCACCATGTTAAACAAAGGTGTGCAATGTTGAAGAAAATGTTGGTGCAGGGTTTTACCGTTTTTAAGGACGAAGTGTTTGAGTTTTCGCCTGCGGTAAATATCATTGTTGGCGAGAACAGTGTGGGTAAAACTCATTTATTGAAGCTGGCGTATGCGCTGATGACGGCCAATCAGGATCTTGGTGTGAAATTGGCTTTGAATAATCAGGACGAGTCGATTGCGGGTTCGGTGTTTTCGCAAAAACTGTTGGCGGTGTTCCGTGCCAAGAGCTTACCGGAACTGTTTAACCGGTATGAAATGGATGCGATGGCAGGCTTGGCGTTTGACAATTCAGGATTGAATTTCAAGTTAAGCCTGAAACGCTTTGATGATGGTGCGGTAGTCGTAACGCCAAGCAAACCAGCTAATCATCTGATTTCCAAACCCATTTATTTCCCTACGCGCGAACTACTCACCATTTACCCCGGTTTTGTCGCGCTATATAACGCGCGATTTCTGCAATTTGAAGAAACCTGGCGCGACACCTGCGATTACCTGGGCGTGCCGTTGCTCAAAGATTCAGGAATGTTTGCTGGCTTGATTGCGCCGCTGGAAGCAGCTTTGGGTGGCAAAGTGGTGCTGGAGAGTAATGGTGAGTTTTATCTGCAATTGCCAAACGGCAGTAAGTTAAGTATGCCCATGATGGCAGAAGGCTACCGCAAACTGGCGATGCTGGCGCACCTGATTGCCAATGGCATGATTGCCGCCCAGGGTTGTTTATTCTGGGATGAGCCGGAAGCCAATCTTAATCCCCGGTTGATCCGCCTGGTGGCCCGGGTGATTCATGATCTGGGCAAAAACGGGGTGCAGATTTTTATTGCCAGCCATAGTTTCTTTTTGCTGAAAGAACTCGACCTGCTCGCCAGGCAAGATACGCTGGCGCAACGCTTTATTGGACTGTCGCGGCAGGGCAATGATGTCCTGGTGGAGCAGGCCGACAAGTTGAGCGGGCTGGAACATGTCGTTGCGTTGGATGAAGAGCTGGCGCAATACGACCGGGAAATGGATTTGGCCTATGGTTGAGATTGTCGAAGGTAGTTTGTCGTTTCAGTTCGGTGTGGGGTTGAACGCGATCAAATTTGATAAGACTGATTGGCACCTGCATCAAATGCGCAGCAGCTTGAAGGCAATGGATATTCTCGCCAATAATGCCAACCCGGATTTGACGGGTGATCGGCCAATCCGGCATTGGTGGATCGAGATCAAGAATTGTCTGGGCGACGAAGCGGCGAATCAAACCAGAATGGCACCAACTGACTTGCCTGAGGTGAAAAGCACGTCTGACTGGATCAAACAACAAGGCTGGGAGGCGCAGGTAGCGGTCAGGCCCAGAAAGATGTATATCATCGATGAACTGATCGCCAAGTTACGCGATACGCTTGCCAGCATGAATCTGGCAGCGTTACATGCTGATCCGGAACTCGCGCCCTTTCTGCTGGCATCACGTCAAAATCTGACGATTGTACTCATCATTAGCTGGGAACTGAACGACTTCAAACGTCTGGCCAAAGCCCTGCAAACCAAATTGGAGCGCGCTTTGCAGCCATATGGATTACAAGGATTTGTTGTGGGCGAACATGGGGCGGTGCCCGGTTTGCCATGCACGATAAAGCGCCATTAGCAAATACCTGCCAATTTTCCTGAAAATTGAATCGGCGACAAAAAAGCCCGCAACTCAAACAGAATTGCGGGCTTTTTGTTGCCCGGCGCAGTGATCTGCCGGGCTGGCGTTTCAGGCTACATCAGCTTAGAAATTGGCCTTGAATTGCACACCAATATTGCGTGGTTCATTGACGATACCGGTCAGGTTGTTGAAGTCAATGGCACCGACCAACTGTACTTTGTTGGTGATGTTACGCACATAAGCGGCCAGTTCGTATTTGCCATCAGCAAACTTGTAGCCTGCGCGCAAGCCGCCTTCGAGCAAGGATTTACCCTTGTATTCTTTGGCTTCGTACAGGAAGAAGTTATAGGTGTCACGATACGACCAGTCGGTCAGGACATACACTTCGCCACCCTGAACCGGGGTCGAATAACGCAGTGTCCAGTTGCCGACCCACTTTGGTGCGCGTGGCAGTGGGTTGCCGTTGATGAAAGCTTTGATTGTGTCGTTACCATTTGCATCTTTCACAATCACAAACGGATTGGTCACGGTACAACCACCGCCGCAAGCTGCCACGGATAAAGTTGCATCCTTGAGCTTGGTAGCGTTATAGCTGGTACTAAATGTGGTACGCCAGTTTTCATTCAGATTGGCTTGCAGATCAAGTTCAAAACCCTG
>JBDLSU010000722.1:0-2595 GCA_039799405.1 Pseudomonadota bacterium
CTTGCGATCCGGAAGCCACAAGCGCCCCAATAATGGTGCAAAACGGCGTCAATGTTACGTATTTGATGCGGGTCTGGCGCGCTAAATCCCCTACAATCTGGAACATGATCCCGTTTTTGGAGTACGCATGAACACCAAATTGCCCGGCACCATCTCCGACACTACGCCCGACACTACCGACGGCACCAGCCTTACGCTCCACCACATTGCCTTGTTACCTTCCGATGGCGCGTTACGAATCGATGATTTGCTGCGTGCCCATGGCGTGACGCCACCGCTCACACCGGGTAATGTTGGCCTGTGCCTCAGTGGTGGCGGTAGTCGCGCGCTCTGTGCCGGGATGGGGCAAATGCGCGGCTTGCAGGCATTGAGCCGCAATGGCCGCTCCCTGCTGAGTCAGATCAAGGCCATTTCCACGGTCTCCGGCGGGTCCTGGGTTGGGCAAACCTGGAGCTATCTGGCCAATCCGGCGATACCGGATAGTGCTTATCTGGGGCCATATTTGCCACCCGCCACGATCACAGCCACCGATCTGGCCGCCCTGCCAGCGGGCAATTTGGGCAATGTCTGTAACAACATCCGCTTTTCTTCACCGGGTGTGCTGGTGGAAGCGATTTTGTTGATGAAGGTACACGGCGTATCGCCCCATTTGGTGTGGCAGGTGGCACTGGGGCAACAACTATTGGCACCCTATGGCCTGTATCAAAGCAATGCGTTCAATGCCATGCCAGCTTCCTGGTTCAGCTTTAATGCTGCCAGCCAGGCGGCCATTGTCGCCAAAAATCCGGCTTTGCCTGCCACCTGTTATTTTCCAGCCGACAATGCCAACCCCGGGCGCGGGCCACGTCCGTTTCCGATTTGTAATATGTCGATGATCGTCAGCGTCAATGGCGAGCAATTTGCCGCGCCGCTGCAATCAACGCCTTATTTCACCGGGGTGCTGGGTACGCCCGGGCTCCATGGCGTACCTGCGCTGGATAGTAACCAGCAAGTAGTTGGCGGCGGTGCCATCAGCTCGTTTGCCTTTAATTCCCGCTTGCATTCCAGCTTGCCACCGGGCCATGGTACGGTGGCCACTGCCACCCAGGCACGCAGTTGGACCGTGATGGACATGGTGGGCACCAGCAGTGCCGCCATTGGTGCCGCACTCTGGACGGTGGCCGAGCACTTTCGCGAAAACCCCGGCCCACTGCGCAGCGCACTGGAAAACCTGTACCGGCACCATCCCGAACATTTCGATTTACTCAGCAAAGCGCCCGCCACCAGCGCCACCGCCAGCACCACCCCTGCCATCACTGGCAACCACAGCAGTTTGTTGCAGCGCGCCGAAGATGTAATCCATCATGTGGCAGAGGTGGTGGAATCGGCGGTCAAACAGGTGGTTGGCAAGGTGCTGCATGACGTGGTTCATGCCACGGAATCTGCCTTGAGCGAAGCCGAGCAACTGATTATTGAACCGGTCTGGCACGAGATTGAAAAGTTTCTGGCGGACTTGCCCAATCCGGCACATTTGATTCCGCAATACCAATATTGGTCACCGCAGCATGGGCAAACCATTGGGGCCAATGCCAAAGCCAATGATTATGCCGATGGCGGCTTGCTGGAAAACACCGGCCTTGGCGGCATGCTGGCCTATGAAGATATTGACGCCCTGATCGTCTTCATCAATAGCGAAACCGCCATGGTTGCCTGCGAGTGCGGCATTTTCGATGGCACTGCCAATAACAGTTGGCTACCCGGCACCAATGTAAAGGTCGATAGTCAGGTACCGCCGCTGTTTGGCTATACCTACGACGACAAGAAAAAAGGCTATGTCCCCCTCACGCTGAATAATGCGGGCGGCAATCCCATGGTCAACAGCCAGTTGTTCCCCGCTGCTGCCTTTGCCGATCTGTTACGCCTGTGGTGGCAAGCCGCCAACACGGGCGGCAGCAACCACGCCCCCGCCACCTGCCTGCTTACTCTGCAAACCGTGGATAACCCCTGGTTTGGCGTCAAAGCCGGGCGGCAGGTCAAGGTGTTGTGGTCGTATCTGAACCCGGTGCAATCGTGGTATGAACAATTGTCCGCTGCCGTGCAGCCCAAGGTAAAAAATACCTATCCCGAATGGGCCAAAGTGTTCGAGTCAAAAAACATGCCCGCCTTTCCGAATTATTCCACCGTGTTCCAGACCGAACTCTCGCCCTCCCAGGTGGTGTTGATGAGTAATTTGACGGCGTGGTGTGTGGCCGATGATGCCAATAGCGCGGCGTATTTAAGTTTGTTTGAGTGATGCCAAGGCCCCGGACGGGCAAGTTTTATCTTCTACGGACTTGTTGTTGAAGTCCGATCCCCACGCGCTCAAGCTTCCCGCACAAAATCAATTCATCCACTTGCTGCGCACGTAAGCGCGCCCCCGATTGCTGGGCGCACCGCAATGTTGCGTTTCCAGGTCTTTTTGATTCCTCGCGCGCAGGGCATTCCGGTTGCCACAAGCCCCCACAAGTTCGATAAACCGTATCGACAATCCGGCAATCATTAATTTGTTGGAAAGCTGTAAGAATAAAGCACCTTATGCTACAATTTTCCCCGTCTTTTTAATGAGGAAATAACCAT
>JBDLSU010000723.1:0-2950 GCA_039799405.1 Pseudomonadota bacterium
CGCCAGATCAGGCCGGGTGCTGCGGCAAATGGCTTTGGCATAGGCGCAGCGCGGCGCAAGCAGGCAGCCACCAGGCCGGTCATATTGCCCCGGCACCACGCCCGGTATGGTTTGCAAGCGCCTTTGCCCGACGTTATGCTCGGGTAATGCCGCCAACAAAGCCTGGGTGTAAGGGTGTTGCGGGGTGGAAAAGATCTCTGGCACTGGCGCACTTTCCAGCACCTGGCCCGCATACATCACCACCACACGCTGTGCAGTTTGGGCCACCACACTCAAATCATGAGTAATCAACATTAAGGCCATGCCACGTTGGCGCTGCAATTGCAACAGCAATTCCAGCATCTGCGCCTGCACCGTCACATCCAGCGCGGTAGTGGGTTCATCAGCAATCAAGAGTCGGGGGTTACAGGCGATTGCCATCGCCACCATCACCCGTTGGCTCATGCCGCCCGAAAGTTGATGCGGATACGCATCCAGCCGCCGTTCGGCATCAGGAATATCCACTTGTTGCAGCAAAGTCAGGGCGCGCGCGCGCAAGGCGCGCTTGTCCCCGCCTTCGTGGACGCGCAAGGTTTCCACCAATTGATCCGCCACAGTAAAACACGGGTTCAAGCTGGTCATCGGGTCCTGGAAAATCATGGCGATGTCTTTACCCAACAGCCTGCGCCGCTCCTTGTCTTTCATGTTCAACAAGTCACGTCCGTCAAAAGCCATTTTATCGGCGCTGACTTTTCCGGGAAAATCAATCAATCCCATCAAGGCCAGCGACGTGACGCTTTTGCCGGAGCCGGATTCGCCCACAATGCCGACCACTTCGCCTGCATGCAGGCTTAAATCCAAGCCATCTACCGCATTGGCACTGCCAAACTGAACGCGCAGATTTTTAATTTCCAACAAGGCCTGGTTTGACCCCATACTATTTTGATCACTCATGTCGTTTCACTCAATTTTCTTTTAGCGCTTGAGTTTCGGGTCGAGCGCATCACGCATGCCATCGCCCATCAAGTTGATTGCCAATACCGAGATCAAAATGGCCAGCCCCGGAAATGTCACCACCCACCAGGCGGATTGAATGAATTCCCTCGCGTCAGCCAGCATCGAACCCCATTCCGGGGTCGGCGGTTGCGCCCCCAAACCCAGGAAGCCCAATGCCGCCGCATCCAGGATCGCAGTAGAAAACCCGAGTGTGGCCTGCACGATCAAGGGGGCCGCACAATTGGGCAAAACGCAGTTGAACATCAGACGCAAGGTGCCCGCACCCGCAATGCGCGAAGCATTCACATAATCCTTTTGTACTTCACTAATGACTGCGGCCCGCGTCAGGCGGACATAATGCGGCATCATCACAATCGCAATCGCATACATGGCATTGATCAGGCCCGGTCCAAGAATGGCCACTACCGCCACCGCCAACAGCAGGCTGGGCAAGGCCAACAGCACATCCATCAGGCGCATAATCATGGTTTCGAGTGCGCCCCGGAAAAAACCGGCCAGCAGGCCCAGAAAAATCCCCAGCCCGAGCGACAAGACCACCGACACCACACCAATGATCAGGGACAAGCGGGTGCCGTGTATCAGGCGCGCAACCATATCGCGTCCTACCGCGTCGGTGCCGAGCAAGAACTTGCTCGAACCACCCGCTTGCCAGGCCGGCGGCTGCAAGGTCGCATCGCGATATTGCTCAATCGGAGAATGGGTGCAAATCAGGTCAGCAAATACGGCCAGCAAAACCATCAATATCACCAACACCATGCCGATCACGGCACCACGGTTTTGTGAGAAATAGCGCCAAAATTCGGCCAATCGGCCCGGCTCCGGTGGTAACGCACCAGCATCGCCCGCCCCGGTAGCCCCCCCGGTGCCGGGCAATTTATTCAATGAATTATTTAATGAGTCAGTCATCATGTATGCCGAATACGAGGATTAATCACGCCGTACAACACATCCACGATCAGGTTGACGGTAATAACGATGGTGGATGAGAGCAAAATACCGCCCTGCACCACCGGATAGTCACGACGCCGGATCGCTTCCATCAGCCATTTGCCAATGCCGGGCCAGGAAAAAATGCTTTCAGTCAGAACGGCCCCCGCCAGCATGGTGCCAACTGCCAGCCCGACAATGGTAACCACCGGTATCATGGCATTGCGCAGTGCATGCACCGCAACCACGCGCCAGCGCGACAAGCCTTTGGCCCGGGCGGTGCGAATGTAATCTTCACGCAGCACTTCGAGCATGCTGGAACGGGTCATGCGGGCAATCACCGCCAGTGGAATGGTACCCAGCGCAATGGTGGGCAAAATCAGGTGCGAAAGAGTCGAGCGAAAGGCACCGGGTTCGCCCGACAGCAGGGAATCGATCACCATCAACCCGGTTCGGGCCGGGAAATCATACTCAATATCGAGCCGCCCGGAAACTGGCGTCCACCCCAGCGTCACTGAAAACAACAGGATCAGCAGCAAGGCCCACCAAAAGATCGGCATCGAATAACCGGTCAGGGAAATGCCCATGGCGGTATAGTCAAACACCGAATTGCGCTTGAGCGCAGCCAGCATGCCGATTGGTACCCCGATCACCACGGCAAACAGCATGGCAAAAAAAGACAGCTCCAGCGTGGCCGGAAACAATGCCAAAAACTCTTTCATCACGGGTTCATGGGTTGAAATGGAATGCCCCAGATCACCCTGCACCACTTTTTTAATGTAATCGAAATACTGTTCATACAAGGGCTTATCGAGTCCGAATTCATGCATCAGCCGGGCATAGCGCTCTGGATCCATGCCACGCTCACCGGACATGGATTCCACTACATTGCCGGGAATCATATGAATCATTAAAAACACCAGCAAAGTCATGCCGATAAACGTGGGAATAATCATTCCCACCCGGCGCAATACGAATCCGAACATCGATAAGTCCCTGGATAAAAATATTTAAAAGTACACCTGGA
>JBDLSU010000724.1:0-6542 GCA_039799405.1 Pseudomonadota bacterium
GCCCGAAGTATAACCTGCCTGACTGCCGCGCCGCTCTTTCAGGCGGGGAAAATAGTGATACACCCGCTCCAGATCCTGCTTGAGTTCTGTGCGCGAAATTTTGCGGGTATACGCCCCGGTCAACAGGTTTTCTTCAATCGTCAGGTGACCAAAGCAATGGCGACCTTCCATCACCTGCGACAGGCCGCGTTTTACCAGCTCGTTGGGCGTCAGGTGATCGATGCGCTCGCCATTGAAGCAGACATCGCCCTTGGTAACGTCGCCGCGCTCATTGCGCAACAGGGTGGAAATGGTTTTGAGCGTGGTTGATTTGCCCGCACCATTGGCACCCAACAGCGCCACAATTTTACCTTTGGGCACTTCCAGTGAGACACCCTTGAGCACCAGCACCACGTGGTCGTAGATGACTTCGATATTGTTCACCGACAAATACGGTGCAGCAGCGGCTTCACTCATGATGGCTCACTTTGGTTCACATTGGCCCACTTTACCCGGCGCAGGCCGGGGTGATTTTTTTGTCTGCCGCATATTTGGCGGAAGATTCTTCCAGCAATTTGCGGGTCAGGGCTTTGTCGCCAACAATCCAGTTGGGGGTAACGGCGGTCCATTTGCTGCCATTCCATTGCTGCACCTTGACTGCCCCCGAGCCTTCATGGTCATCGCACGAGGTTTTTACCGGCGGGAACATGCCGAATGCGCCCAAGGCTTTTTGCCGTGCTTCATCCACGCTCAGGTTTTCCAGGCCCCAGCGCACTTGTTCGCCAGTTAAAACCTTGCCCTTGCCAAATTTTTCCTGGGCCTTGCGCATGGCTTCAGTCCACAAAATGGCCGCCGTTACGCCGCGCATATGGTAGACCGAGCCAACCCGGCTCTTGTCGTCCAGGCTACCCTTGCCTGCGGCATAGACTTTTTTGCGGATGTCATCGAGCACCGGATAATTGCCGGGCGTGTTAAAGGTCATGGTGGTATAGTTTTTAGCCGCATCGCCGGCCGGGATGGTGTCTTCCTCGGAACCGGCCCACCATACGCCCAACATTTTTTCACGCGGGAAACCATTGCGCTGCGCAGTTTTGATGGCGACGGCATTCATCACGCCCCAGCCCCACAAAATGACAAAATCGGGCTTGGCCTGACGAATTTGCAACCATTGCGATTGTTGTTCATTGCCGGGGTGGGCAACGGGCACCTTGATCAATTCAAAGCCATATTGTTTGGCCATGGCTTCAAATACGGGAAACGGTTCTTTGCCATAGGCGGAATCGTGATACAGATCGACGATTTTCATGCCCTTGAGTTTATCCATGCCACCGGCTTTTTGGCCCAGATAGGTGATCATGGCGGCAGCCTGATTCCAGTAGGTGGTGATCAAGGGGAAGACATACGGGAATACCTTGCCGTTGGCAGCGTCGGAGCGGCCGTAGCCGAGCGTGGTCATCGGAATTTTGTCTTGCCCGACCCGATCCAGCACGCCATAGGCAATACCGGTGGAGAGCGGTTCAACCAGCGTAGCGCCACCGTTTTTGGTTTTCAGGCGTTCATAGCATTCGATGCCACGTGACGGCACGTATTCGGTTTCGCATTCTTCCCACGCCATTTTGACGCCATTGATGCCGCCATTGGCATTAACCAGATTGAAGTAATCGATGGCACCGCCAAAAAAGCCGGAACCACCGGCAGCATAGGGGCCAACCCGGTACGACAGCAGTGGTACAAATTGGTCCGCGGCGTTGGCGTGCAGGCTGACACCAGCGGCTAACAGGGCGCTGCCGAGCAAGATGGATTTGATTAACTTCATAACAAACTCTCCTCAAAATGGGATTAATGTGGGAACGGCCACAGGCGCAATTTTTCTTTGGCAATTTGCCATAAACGCGCCAGGCCATGCGGTTCCACGATCAGGAAAAAAATAATCAGGGCTCCAAACACCATTAATTCCAGGTTGGAAGCCACGCTGGTTGAAATCGACAGGGCATGGGCCAGCATATTCAAAACGATGGGCAGCAAAGTGATAAAGGCGGCACCGAGGAAGGAGCCGAGGATCGAACCGACGCCGCCAATAATGATCATGAATAAAATCCGGAACGACAATTCCAGGCTATACGCTTCCGGTTCTACCGTACCAAGGTAGGCATAGGCATACAGCGCGCCAGCCACGCCGCAGTAAAACGAGCTGACCGCAAAGGCCAGCAATTTGGTGCGCATCAGGCGAAAGCCGATGACTTCGGCTGCTACGTCCATATCGCGTACCGCCATCCAGGAGCGGCCGACGTTGGAGCGGATCATGTTTTTCGCCAGTAAGGCCATCAGGCTGACAATGCTCAGGGTGAGCAGGTATTTGCTGCTGGCGGAATTGAATTCATAGCCGAAAATCGCCATTTTTTGTACCGTAATGACGCCGGAACTACTGCCATTGGTGAAATAAGGCACTTTGGTCAGGCACCACAGCACAAAAAACTGGGTAGCCAGGGTGGCGGCCGCCAGATAAAAACCGCGAATCCGTAGCGAGGGCAGGCCAAATGCAATGCCGACCAGGGCCGCGCATAAACCACCCAGCACAAAAGCCAGCAACAGTGGCATGCCGGGCAGGCGTGCCATGAAGTTATAGGCGGAAAAAGCGCCGACCGCCATGAAGGCGGCGCTACCGAGTGAGAGCTGGCCTGCATAGCCGGTCAGGATATTCAGACCCAGTGCGGCCAGGGCCAGTATCAGGAAGGGGATCAGAATGGCGGAGAAAACGTAATGGCTGGCGCAAAACGGCAACACCAGAAAGGCGAGGGCAAGGATCAGCGTGATGCCGATGCGGTCTTGCTGGATCGGAAAAATCTGGCTGTCAGCTTGGTAGGATGATTTGAATTGTCCTGTTTCACGATAAAACATGGTGTGTTTCCTGGTACGGTGCCAGACATTGGCGTCACATCGGATAAGTGTACTACGGCACTCAGGTCACGCAAGCAAGGACAGGGTGAAAAATTCGCGACAATGCAACAGGGTTGGGTGCGGCAATTATCCAATTGGTATCAAATTCAGTCTGTTGCGCATTGTTACGCTATCGGGGTGCGGCTGCCATGCACCTGTCTGACTTTGTTATTGGCTGAATATTCTTTTTCTCACAGTGCCGCTTGCTTTGATGGCAGGTTGTTTTGATGCAGCCTGACTATAATCGGGTACTAATGGTGAAATGGTATGATTAAACCTGTTAGTCCTCCTGAGGTGATGATATGAATGGCCCCAAAAGGTACTTATTGTTGTTGCAATGCGTGACGATTTTTATCGGTGCCGGAATAATGGCTGGCGTTGCAGCGCCCTGGTGGGCTTTGGGATACCTGGTATTTGGTTGTCTGGCGATGTTTGTGATGGCCTGGGTGCAGCGCAAGGAATCGGTCTCGCTGGGTTTGTTGCGCAGTATGCGTAAAGGTAATATCAAAGTGTCGGTGCAATCGGTGCGGATCGACAAGGAAGTCAAAGATGCCAGCGACTGTGCCAAAAAGCAGGAAGCGTTGGCCAAGGGTATTTTCGATTTGACTGAACAATCGAATCAGGAAGTGGCACTGGTGCATTCATCGATCAATATGATTGCCGGGTTTGCCACCAGCCTGGCACAAGGCATGGCGACCACTCGCGCCGATGTCAGTAGCGCCAACGAAAATGCCGGGCAGGCGGCCGAGGTAATGGAAGCGTTTCATGTCAACCTGGGTAAATTGCTGGCGGGGGCGCAACAAACGCTGGAAGTGATGGGCGAAATTCAGGCCATTTCGGCGCAAACCAATTTGTTATCCATGAATGCCTCGATTGAAGCGGCGCGTGCCGGGCAGGCCGGGCGGGGTTTTGCGGTGGTGGCGGCCGAAGTGCGCAATCTGGCCGAGCGTACCCGCGCTCTTGCCATTAGCGTCACTGGCAAGCTGGAAGAGATCCGGGCTCAATCGCAGCAAACTTCAGCGGTGGCGCAGCAGATTAGCCAGAATATTGTGCGCACTTGCAGTGTCATGAAGACCACTACCGGTGAACTGGCAGAGTTTGCCGAAGGCAGCGTCCGGGTTTCGACGGAGATTGACGCAATCCGGCGCGTCATTGATCAGTTGAGCAGTAATAACCAGGATATGCACACATCTGTTAAAGAAATGCGACAGTTATCCGAAACCATGTCGGCCAAAACCCTGACTTGTATCAATACTTCGAGTGATTTAATTGCCTGTGCCGCTGGCGCAGTACGCGATTTGGGGCGCTTCCGGCTGGGCAATTCTGCCTTCGATTTGATTCTGGCGCGCCTGACGGTATGTACGCGCGAGTGCGAGAAAATGTTGAGTCAATTGCAATCCCAAGGGTATGATGTTTTTGATAAACAGTATAAACCAGTTGCCAACACCAATCCCC
This sequence comes from Pseudomonadota bacterium, assembly GCA_039799405.1. Taxonomy (GTDB): domain Bacteria; phylum Pseudomonadota; class Gammaproteobacteria; order Burkholderiales; family Burkholderiaceae_D; genus CAMBDR01. Next base: position 4,372 of record JBDLSU010000724.1, read on the forward strand.
AGCAATATCACACGAGTTACGATGTGGCATTTGAAAAATTATTTCAGCCCTTTTTTGACCGGGTGGCAGCAAGCATCGTTGGTTGCGATTTGGCGGTCATGGTGACCAAAGGTGAAACCTATCCGCCGACTCATGTGAGTAAATATTGTCTTCCCCAAACCGGTAATCTCACCTATGATTTAGCTCATTCACGCGACAAGCGCTTTCATAATGGCAACCCCATGTTGCTCAAATGTGGTAACCACACCGAGCCATTTCAATTTCAGGCGTATGTGCGCGATATTGGCGACATTTTTATCCTGTTATCGAATCCGGTATATTGCGCAGGCAAGCATTGGGGCGGTTTCATGTTTGGGTTAAAGCATGAGGCCCTGATTGAACAGGAATGATTATTGCTCTTGCCCAAGCCTGAGTTTTGCCCCGGTTTCAGTAAAAACCCGGGTAAGAATCGAATATTAATATTAGGTCAACGAAAATAGGGTAAAATTGGATTATTTTTTTGCAATAGATCATCTTGCTATCAGGAGTAACGCATGACCAAGCCAAATAAGATCCAATTTGTTAAAAGCTACGGCATTCCCACCATGCGGCTTAAGGAAGAGTTTCCTCAGGCTGTGCCTGAACATTTCAGTTTGAATTCACCGGTTGGCGTGGTGATGGATCACGACCAGAATGTTTGGGTATGCGATGTCGGCAATAACCGGATTGTGATTTTATCGCCCGATCTGGACCAGATTATCGGGATTGTGAACTGCCCGCTGGAATCGATTGCCGAAGACGATGATTCCGATATTCACCAGTTAATCATGCCGTTTCATGTGTGTCCGCACCCGGAACGGAAATGGATGTATGTGACTGAGATTGGCAACCAGCGCATTCTGGTATTTGAATATGGGGTAGAGCAACTGCGCGATACCGGCCACTATGCCCATTGCGTGCGCGCCTTTGACGACGAAATCGTGGTGGATGAAATCAGTGGTGCCAATCTTGACCGTTTGTGGGAAGTGGGCCGCGACAAGGTGCTGGGGGGCACCAAGAAAAACTGCTATAACGGCATTACCGTGATTCGCGACCCCAGCGTGCCAACCGGCTGGGTGGTGTACGCGGCCGATGAATTTTATCAGCCGGTGATCCATGCCGACCAGGCCCCGGGTTCGGCCAGTTCGCTGCATATCCGGCTCGACCGCAGCCGCGTTGTGCGCTTTACCGACCATGGCGAATACCTGTCGCATTTTCGCGGGGTGCAAGTGGCCGATGGTTCGCGCATCCATAACCTGTTATGGCCACAAGGCTTGTGTACCGATAGCCATGGCAATTTGTATATTGCCAATACCGGTAAGGATGAAATCATTAAATGCGACCCGACCAGCCCGCTGGATAATGATGAAAACCTGATTTTGCAAGACGATGTGGCGCGCACCCAGTTCCATTCGCTGCAACACGAAAAAGTAAATAATTACACCACCTCGATGCGCAGTGTCTCGGTGCTCAATGACAAGGTGTTTATTTCTGCCAGCAATACCATTACGGTGTACGACCGCGTGAATAATACCCGTGGCCTGATTCTGGGCGAATTTTCCACCCTGCAGGCGATGCAATTGGGTGGCTCCTTGAAAGACATGGCGTTCCGTGCGGTGGGTAATCTGGTGTTGTCGTGTCCGTATGAGATTTGCAAGAGCGCTGAACCGGATGTGTATTACCTGACCGAACCGTTTTTGTCCAAAGTGGTGAAAATCCGTATCGAAATGCGGCATGACCCCAGCTTGCGCGCCCAGGCGGCCGAAGTGTTTCGCTCGCAGGGGCTGGAAATGGATACTTTTGATTTTGTCACCAGCGCCAAAATCATTACCAGCCTGGATAGCCGCCGTGATCGTCGCGATGACAAATTCAATGTCGCCTCCAGCATTTTTGCAATCGAACCCAAGCACAAATACCGGCCCGAAGCCGATCACGACAGCCAACCGCTCGATTACGCGGTGCATCACTTTAATAACTGGCTGGGTGGTTGGACCAATTTGATGAATATGCAGTACAAGTGGTGGAATGCCACCATGATGAAGCCATCCCAGGTGCAGCATAAAGAGCGCATCGACTTGAGTCTGCGCCAGTTGTTTTGCGTGGACATGGGCAACTGGAAATTGAAGTCCTTGCACAATGACCATTTTGTGCGT
>JBDLSU010000725.1:0-5467 GCA_039799405.1 Pseudomonadota bacterium
ATGGCACGACACAACAGTGCTGCCCTGAAGCATTAACGGCTGTTAAATATGTTTCCGCAGGGTAAAGTTGTAAGCGCTGATTATCAGCAAAACCGGCGGTTTCGGTGATCGGCGCGAATCGTTGTTTCATGGACACTTTTGTTGCATGTTCGGCCAATGTTGCAACTCAACAACCTTGGTAAACACTTTTTACAACTTAGGTGGACTTATTTTTTCGACAAATCAGACCAGTTGCCCGGCCGGGGCGCGAAAATTTCCGCAAATACACATGTAAATAGCTGAAGCGTCACATTCAAATAGCAAGCTAAGTGCTTCATTTATTGAGAGTTTTCATTTGTGAGGTAACTTCAGCGAGTTGCGCTAAGTCCTTGACTTTATTGGTAAAAACGCGGAATCCGGCGCGCGAATTCGCTTGACCCGGCATCGCGCATCCTTTAAAGTGGGCGACAGTGTGAAAAAGTGTCGATTTGTGGGTTTTTCTGGCTAAAAATGCGTTGTCGGAAGCCATTTCAGGTAAGCGGCCAGGTGGCCAAGGGTTGGTGAAAAAGGAGTTTTTTTGTGTTTCAAGGTGCGTCTTCGATCAATCTCGATGCCAAAGGCCGGATGTCTGTCCCGGCCAAGCATCGTGACGCGCTGACCTTGCAATGCGAAGGCCGACTTACCCTGACCCGACATCCGCATGGCTGTCTGTTGTTGTTTCCGCGCCCGGTCTGGGAAAACCATCGTGATCAAATCGCTGCCTGGCCGATGTCGGCACGCGCCTGGCAACGTATCTTTTTGGGTAATGCCTGTGATGTTGAACTCGATAGTGCCGGACGCATTTTGATCGCGCCCGAACTGCGCGACGCTGTCGGCATGGTGCGCGACGTGATGTTGCTCGGCATGGGCAGTCACTTTGAAATCTGGGATGCCGCCAAACTGGCTGAAGATGAAGCACAGGCAGTGGCCTCCGGCATGCCTGATGTATTGTCCAATTTCTCCTTTTAACGGCAGGCAATGAATACAACGGCGCTTATGCACCGCACGGTGCTATTGGATGAAGCAGTCAGCGCACTGCTGCCGCAATCCGCCCCTGCCAATGGCGTGTATCTGGATGGTACTTTTGGTCGTGGTGGTCATAGTCGTCTGTTGCTGTCGCGCCTGGGGCCTGCCGCGCGCCTGCTGGCCTTTGACAAAGACCCTGATGCCATTGCCAATGCCACACAAATCAATGATCCTCGTTTTGCCATCGTGCATGACAGCTTCGCCAGCATGGGCCAGGCCCTGACGGAGCGTGCAATCGGATCAGTTAACGGCGTGTTGCTGGATCTGGGGATTTCGTCGCCCCAGGTGGACGATGCAACACGGGGTTTCAGTTTCAAGGCCGATGGCCCGCTGGATATGCGCATGGATACCCGGCGTGGTATCTCTGCCGCCGAATGGCTGGCCGTTGAGGCCGAAGATCAAATAGAAAAGGTGATACGAAATTATGGGGAAGAACGGTTTGCTTTTCAGATTGCAAAGGCGATTGTTGCTCGCCGGGCAGTCGAATCAATTTCAGGCACACGACAGCTTGCCCAGATCGTGGCACAGGCCGTCAAAACCCGCGAGAAGGGCAAAGACCCGGCTACTCGCACCTTTCAGGCTATCCGGATTTTCATCAATCAAGAGCTTGAAGACCTCGAAACCGGACTAGAGCAAGCTTTTGCTGCGCTGGCACCGGGCGCACGGTTGGTGGTAATCAGCTTCCATTCGCTGGAAGACCGGCTGGTCAAGCGCTTCATGGCGAGTAAAGCCCATGTCGAACAACCGGACCGGCGTTTGCCGATTCGCGCCATCGACCTGCCACAACCCCAACTCAAGCTGATCGCCAAATTCAAGCCATCGGCCGCCGAAGTGCAAGACAACCCGCGCGCGCGCTCTGCCGTGATGCGGGTGGCCGAACGCACTGCGGCCAATTTTTCCACGCAGGAGGCAGCATGAGTGGTCGCCTGTGCGCCTTGCTGACTCTGCTATTGGTGCTGTCCAGCTTGTCGCTGGTGAAATCCCAATACCAGGCCCGCCAATTGTTTATGCAACTGGAAACCGCGCAAAACACGGCTCGGCGACTCGATACCGAATGGTCGCAATTGCAACTGGATCAATCTAATCTCGGCTTGCACTCGCGCGTTGAAGCGCGCGCGCGCAAGGATCTGGGCATGGTGGCATTAAGTAGCGATCGTACCCAGTATGTCAAAGTGGGGGAAAAATGAAACGCGCAGCCCAGGCCATGGCACGCGTCGCAGCAGGTAAAGGCGTGCCCTTCGTGAAAAACCCGATGTTGGCGGCGCAATTGCCACTATGGCGTTCGCGTCTGGTGATGTTTGTGCTGTTCGCAGCATTTCTGGGCTTGATCGGCCGTGCGCTGTGGCTGCAAGCCATCTCGAACCAGTTTTTGAAGAAAAAGGGCGAATCGCGTTATGCCCGCACCATTGAATTGCCCGCCAATCGTGGCAAGATTTTTGATCGTAATGGTCTGGTGTTGGCAACCTCGGTGCCAGTCAAGGCGATTTGGGCCAACCCGGAAGAAACCCTGCAAGCCTCGGCCGAACAACTGGCGGCGTTGGCAAAATTACTCGATATGGGCGTGACCGAGCTGGTGAAAAAGCTTGATTCGGATCGCAACTTCGTCTACCTGAAACGACAGGTTGAACCCGAAGTGGCAGAAGCGATCATGAAGCTGAAAATTGAGGGTGTGCAAACCCGCAAAGAATCGAAACGTCATTATCCGGAAGCCGATGTGATGGCGCATCTGGTTGGCTTCACCAATATCGAAGACGTGGGCCAGGAAAGCATGGAATTATCGCAGCAAAAAAATCTGGTCGGGGTTGCCGGTAGCCGCTATGTGATCAAGGATCGGCTCGGCCATATCGTGGAAGACATTGGTGATGTGCGCGAGCCGCGTGACGGCAAAGACCTGAACCTGTCGGTTGACAGCAAGCTGCAATACATCGCCTTTACCCAGTTGAAAGAAGCGGTCGCCAAATTCCACGCCAAGGCAGGCGCGGTAGTGGTGCTGGACGTGAAAAACGGCGAAGTACTGGCATTGGCGAATTACCCCAGCTATAACCCGAACGACCGCCGCGCCGTCACCGGGCAACAGTTGCGCAACCGGGTCATGACCGATACCTTTGAACCCGGTTCCACCATGAAACCGTTCACGATCGCGCTGGCACTCGATACCAGGCGCATCACACCCAATACCGTGTTCCAGACCGCTCCCGGCAAAATGACCATCGGCACCGCCACCATCGGCGACTCGCATGCGCATGGCCCGCTGACAGTGAGCCAGATCATTCAAAAGTCGTCCAATGTCGGGACTGCCAAAATAGCGCTGTCGATGCCACCACAGGAAACCTGGGAGCTCTACACCAAGGTCGGCCTGGGCCAGGCTCCCAGATTTGGTTTTCCCGGTGCGGTAGCCGGGCGGGTGCGGCCGTATAAATCATGGCGCCCAATCGAGCAGGCCACCATGAGCTATGGTCATGGCATTTCGGTGTCGCTGATGCAACTGGCGCGTTCGTATATGATTTTTGCCCGCGATGGCGACATCATTCCGCTCTCATTTCAAAAAATGGGGCCGAATGAAGTGCCCAACGGCCAGCAGGTGATTTCGCCACAAACTGCAAAAAGTGTGCGCGCCATGCTGGAATCGGTAGTCACCCCGGAAGGCACCGCACCGAAGGCGCAAGTGGCAAGTTACCGCGTCGGTGGCAAAACCGGCACCGCCTATAAAGTTGTGGGCAAGCAGTATGACAAGGGGCGCTATGTCGGTTCCTTCGTCGGCATGGCTCCCATGTCGAATCCCCGCATCATTATTGCGGTCATGATCGATGAACCCACCGGGGCTTTCCATTTCGGTGGGGATGTCGCTGCGCCGACTTTTTCGGCCGTGGCTGCCAATGCCTTGCGTGCGCTCAATGTGCCGCCGGATTCATCCGTGACCAATATTATTATTCCAACCGATGGTGTCCAGGAGAGTCTGTAATGACCCACACCATTTACCCCGATCTGCCCATGTCTGAAATTGAACCGGATATCAGCGCCATCTGCGCCTGGCTGGCTAGCAGCGGCGCAACAGGCCTCAGTGCGGATAGCCGTACCCTGCCAGCAGGCGCAGCATTTTTTGCCTTCCCTGTGCAAGAGCCGAATGGCCGTATTGTCGGCGATGGTCGCCACTATCTTGCCAATGCCATCGAACAGGGTGCCAGTGCGGTGCTGTTTGACCCGGATAACTTTGTTTGGCCGCTTGAGCTTGCCGCCTGCCCGCATCGGGCCGTGCCCGCTCTGGCGCATTACGCCGGGGCGATTGCCAATGCCTTCCACCAGCAGCCCGATAGCGCCATGTTAACCGTGGCCGTCACCGGCACCAATGGCAAAACCTCGTGCGCGCTATGGCTGGGGCGGGCGTTTTCACGCATCGGCAGCAGTTGCCCGGCGGCTGTCATCGGCACCCTGGGGGTGGCGGTGTTGAATAAGGGGGATGGCGAATTTACCGCCAACGGCTATACCACGCCCGACGCCATCCTGCTGCAAAATACCCTGCACAGTTTGCGTAGCAGCGGCGTGCAGGCGCTTGCCATGGAAGCGTCTTCAATCGGGCTGGAACAAGGGCGCATGAATGGCATGCATGTCGATATTGCGCTGTTCACCAACCTGACCCGCGATCATCTGGATTTTCACGGTGATATGGCCGCTTACGAAGTTGCAAAAAATCGCTTGTTCGACTGGCCCGGTCTGCGCCATGCAGTGGTCAATCTGGACGATGCAATGGGGCCGCGTTTGGTAAAACGGCTGGCGGGTAAAGTGCCGGTCACCGGCTACCGGATTTTGCCTGCCCACAGCAATCCAGCCAATAATGCGCAACCGGGCTGCCTGGCCGATTTTGCTGCCGATTTGCCCGCAGATTTGCCGATCCTGTACGCCAGTGGCTTGCGCACCCGCAGCAGCCACAACGTCAGCGGTACCGAATTCACCCAGACCGCGCCGCAAGGTGCTGGTCAGATCACCTGCCAGGTCAAAACCCGTTTGCTGGGGCAATTTAATATCAGCAATGCGCTCGGCGTATTGGGGGTGATGCTGGCAGCCGGGATCGAATTGGGTGTGGCCGTCAAGGCACTGGAAGCACTGGAAGCGGCACCGGGCCGGATGCAGTCGATGGGCGGCATCGATGCACCGCTGGCGGTAATCGACTATGCCCACACCCCGGATGCGCTGGAAAAAACCCTGCAAGCCTTGCGTCCGGTGTGCCAGGAACGCGGTGGCCAATTGTGGTGCGTGTTTGGCTGTGGCGGTGATCGCGACCCCGGCAAACGGCCGCAAATGGGCAAGATTGCCGAACTGGCCGACCAGATCGTGGTCACCAGCGACAACCCGCGTAGCGAAGAGCCGCAAGCCATCATCGGACAGATTCTGGCTGGCATCAGCAAACCGGCCCAGGCCATTGATG